>USLX01000008.1 GCA_900555665.1 uncultured Eubacteriales bacterium
CCCCTTCGCGTTCAATCAAGCAGGTTTTTGAACTTTAAAAAGTTCAAAAACCTGGCCGTCAGCGGGGCGAAAATCCTTTTTCGACACGCTGACGGCCCCTGCCGGATGGCAGGGGCCGTTCCTTACGGTTCCAATCTCTTTTTCATATAGTCATGTGCCGCCGTCTCCAGCGAATCGTCCAGCGGAACCAGTTCCGCCTCGCCATATTTGCGCTCGAGCGCGACGCGCAGGATGTGGTCGGCCAGCTTGGGATTTTTCGGCAGCAGGCAGCCGTGCGAATACGTCCCGAACACGTTTTGATACCGTGCGCCCTCCGTCCCGTCCTCGCCGTTGTTGCCGAAGCCCGCGAGCACGCGGCCCATCGGCTTGACGCCGCTTCCGAGATACGTCTTGCCGGAGTGGTTCTCAAAGCCGACGACCTCGCAGCCCAGTTCCTCACAGGTGAACATGTAGTTGCCGATCATCCGCTCCTTTGAGCCGATGGTGTAGAGGTCGAGCGCGCCGGTAAAGTCGCACTGCGCCCCGTCCCAGGTCTTGTAATACTGCCCCAGCATCTGATACCCGCCGCAGATCGCGAGCACCGGCAGGCCGTCTTCAATCGCGGCCTTCAGCTCCCCGGTCTTGCCGCCTGCAAGGTCACTGAGCAGAACTTCCTGCTCAAAATCCTGCCCGCCGCCGACAAACAGCAGATCATAGGCCGAGGCCTCCAGCGCCTGCCCGATGGAGACGCCTGTCACCGTCACGCCGATCCCGCGCCACTCCAAACGCTTTTTCATGCAGAGAATGTTGCCCCGATCGCCGTAAAGGTTCAAAATATCGGGATAAAGATGACAAATGTTCAGTTCCATAGCCGCTCCTTATTCCCAGAAATTCTTATAGCCATACTGCTTGCTGATTGTCTGCCGCAGCGCCAGCATCGCCGTGTACGTCGGCATCATATAGACCGGCAGCTTGTGCGCCGCCGTCTGCTCGCAGAGAGCTTTGTAGTCTTTCACAACGTGAATCCGGCTCGTCGGAAACCCTGCATACTGGAACCGCAGTGCCATATCGTCCGCGCGCACGCCGGACACATAGATCTCCCGCAGCGTATCGCCCATCTCGCAGAGGCGCTCGAAGTCGACGTCCCAGATCCAGCTCACATCCTTGCCGTCCTGCGCACGGTCGTTGAGGCAGGCAGCGAAGACGAACGGCTCACGAATCTGCGTCAGGAAGTTCAAAACCTGATTGCACCCCGCGGGGTTTTTAATCAGGATCATCCGGACATCCGTGCCGCCGATCTCAAATTTCTCCATCCGCCCGAAGCCGCAGGCAAACTCCGAAAGGCTCTTCGCCGTCGTCGCCGCGTCGAGGCCCATCGCCTTCCCGGCCGCCATCGCCGCGCAGGCGTTATAAATATTGTAGCCGCCCGGCAGATTGATCTTCGCCTCGTATTCCTCTTCACCGATCCGGAACACCACGGTCGACTGCTCCGCGTCCGACGAGAGCACCTTCGCCACCGCCACGTCTGTCTGCGGTCTGCAGTACCCGCACTTCGGGCAGCGATAGCTGCCGAGGTGCCCGTAGGTGACGTAGTCGTAGACATATTCGCTCTTGCAGCGGATGCAGTATGGCGCGTCAGAGAGCTCCTCGACGCGCGAGGCATAGATCGGCGTGTTCACGCCGAAGAAAATCACCGGATTTTCAAACGCATCGTGGATCGATGTGCAGAGCGAATCGTCCGCATTGAGGCAGAGCGTCGCGTTCGGGCTGTGGCTGATGCCGATCTCGATGTTCTCCAGCGTGTGCGTCACTTCGCCATACCGGTCGAGCTGATCGCGGAACAGGTTCGTCACCACAACGGCCTTCGCGTCCACAAACGTGGAAATCGACTTAAACGCCGCCTCGTCCGCCTCGATCAGCGCGTGCGTATACCGGCACCGGCCGAGCAGGGAAGCGTGCATGGCAAACTCTGCGGTCACACCGCTGAGCAAATTTGCGCCGGAGCGGTTGGCAAAGTAAGAGATTCCAGCGTCAGCCCACGACTGCTCGATCATCCGAGACGTCGTGGTCTTTCCGTTGGTGCCCGTGACAATCACCGTCGTCACGTTCTTCGCCAATTGCCCCAGCAAATTCGGGCAGAGCTTCAGTGCGATTCGTCCCGGAAAGTCCGTTCCGCCTCTGCCCAGCAGACGGATGGCCGCGCGGGAAAGCTTGCAGGCAAGCACCGCAAAAAATACCTTCAGTTTCATGCTCCCTAATATACCATAAAACTGTGCCGGTGACAAGCTCTGCCGCAAAAAGTAACGAATGATTACAATTTTTCTCTTGCCATGGTTGTCATAATCTGATATAATTATCGTTGAATCGTCGAAAAAGGGGATTTGCCCATGAAATTCATATCCTGGAACGTCAACGGCCTGCGCGCCTGCCTGCAAAAGGGCTTCCTGGACTTTTTCCAGGCCGAAGACGCCGATTTTTTCTGCCTGCAGGAGACGAAGCTCCAGCCCGAGCAAGTCTCGCTCGACCTGCCCGGCTACGCGCAGTACTGGTGCTCGGCCGAGAAGAAGGGCTACTCCGGCACGGCCATCTTCGCCAAGCATCCGCCGCTCTCCGTGGCCTACGGCGTCGGCGTGGAGGAGCTTGACCACGAGGGCCGCATGATTACGCTCGAATATCCGGACTTTTATCTTGTCACCTGCTATACGCCGAACGCGCAGGATGGCCTCAAGCGCCTGGATCACCGCATGGCCTGGGACGACGCCTTCCGCAAGCGCCTGTGCGCGCTCGATGAAAAAAAGCCCGTCATCGCCTGCGGCGATCTGAACGTCGCGCACAACGAAATCGACCTGAAAAATCCGAAAACCAACCGCGGCAACCCCGGTTTTTCGGACGAAGAGCGCGGTAAATTTACCGACCTGCTCTCCGCCGGCTTCACCGATACCTTCCGCCATCTGCGCCCCGACGCAGCGGAATATTCCTGGTGGAGCTACCGCTTCCACGCGCGCGAGAAGAATATCGGCTGGCGCATCGACTATTTCCTGGTCTCCGACCGCTTAAAAGACCGCATCGAGGCGGCCCCCATCCGCGCTGACATCTTTGGCTCCGACCATTGTCCCGTCGGCCTGACTCTGAAGGAGGAATCCCAATGAAACGCAGACTCACCGCCCTCATCCTGACGCTCGCCCTGCTCGCCGCGCTTGCGCTCCCTGCCGCCGCCGCGACCTACAGCAACTGGTTCAAAAGCAACTACCAGGAGATGCAAAACCTCAAGATTCTGCCAGACCAATTCACCGGCATGGACCTCAAGCAGCCCATCACGCGCGGAGAAATGTGCCTCCTTGCCGTCCAGGCCTTCGAAGAGGCCACCGGCAACGACCTGGAGCTCGACGGCACGCAGTATTTTACCGATACGAATGATACCAACATCACCAAGGCCTATGAATACGGCATCGTCTCCGGTTATCCGGACGGCACGTTCCGCCCCGATCAGCGCATCACGCGGCAGGAATTTTTCAAGCTCCTCGAAAACTTCTGCTATTCCGCCGCCTTTAAGCCCGTCCTGTCCGTCGACGCCAACGCCCTCAGCCAGTTTGGTGATGCCTCGGCCCTTTCCAGCTGGGCAAAGGAATCCGCGCAGTTCTGCGTGACCTACAGCTATGTCAACGGCACGAAAGACGCCTCCGGCAGCGTCGTCCTCGACCCGACCGGCACCGCCTCCCGGCAGGAAGCCATGACCATGTTCCTCCGCGCCTTTAAGCGCGTCAAGGAGTATTATTACTACGCCGTCCTCACCGCCGGAGTCTCCGATGACGGCCACGACACCGGCGATACCGGCGTCACCGTCTCCGACCTCAGCAAGACCATGTACGTCACCGCGCAGACGCTCAACGTCCGCGATTCCTGGTCGTCCGGCAGCACCCTTGTCGGAACCCTGAAATACGGCGATGCCGTCACCGTCACCGGCCGCTGCTCCAATGGCTGGATGCGGATTCAGTATCAGGGCCACACGGCCTACGTCTCCGGCGAATACCTG
This sequence comes from uncultured Eubacteriales bacterium, assembly GCA_900555665.1. Taxonomy (GTDB): domain Bacteria; phylum Bacillota; class Clostridia; order Oscillospirales; family Oscillospiraceae; genus CAG-170. The sequence continues at coordinate 4,013 of USLX01000008.1, forward strand.
GCCGGCCAGAACGGTGGCTCCTCTGACGGCAACAACAATACCGGCTCCACCGTCACCGGCTCCGGCACGGCGGCTGAGATTGCCCGCTTTGTCTGCACCTTCGTCGGTTACAACTACGTCTACGGCGGCTCCAAGCCGTCCACCGGCTTCGACTGCTCGGGCCTCATGTACTACTGCCTGCGCCAGTACGGCTATTCGATGAACCGTACCGCTGACGACCAGATGGACCAGGGCACCGCCGTCTCGCGCGACGGGCTGCAGGTCGGCGACCTCGTCTTCTTCGGCTCCGGCAGCTATGCCAACCACGTCGGCATGTACATCGGCGACGGCAACTTTGTCCACGCCTCCACGCCCTCTACCGGCGTCCGAATCAACTCCCTGAACGAGACGTACTACACCAATCGCTACATCGGCGCCCGCCGGATCATCAACTGACAAAGCTGCCATAAAAAGTCCCCTCTGACAAGAGGGGACTTTTTACACCCCGCGCAGACTGGGGAGAAATCCCCGCCGCCGCAAAAAACTGTCCCCGGCGCATCGCGCCGGGGACAGCTTCCTTATTCCGGGCAAACCGTATGGCTGCAAACCTCTGCAACCTTCGCCTGCAGGCGCTTGAGATCCCGGAATGTCTCCGGCCGCTTGCTCTCGTCGCGCAGCAGCGCGGAGGGATGATAGAGCGCCGTAAACCAGATGCCGCCCTTTTCCGTCCACTGCCCGTGATCCCGCGTAATCCGAAAATCCTCCTGGATCAGCTTCATCGCCGCGATCCGCCCGAGGCACACGATGATCTTCGGCCGCAGCAGCTTCGTCTGCGCTCGCAGCCATCCGATACAGGCCTCCTGCTCCACCTGCATCGGGTCACGGTTGTGCGGCGGCCGGCATTTGACGATGTTTGCAATGTAGCAATTGTGCCGCCCAAGGTCGATGATGGACAGCATATCGTCCAAAAGCCGCCCCGCCGGGCCGACGAACGGTTCGCCCTTCAGGTCTTCCTGTTCGCCCGGCCCCTCGCCGACAAACAGCACTTCCGCATCCTCCGGCCCAACGCCGAAGACCACGCTGTGCCGCGTCTGACAGAGCGGACACTGAACGCACGCCTCACATGCGCTCCGCAGCGCCTCCCAGGTCATCGTTCATCCTCCTCCCAGGCGTCGATCTGGCGTGACTGCCGCTGCCGTTCGCGCAGGGCGTTCCTGCGCTGCTCAATGCGCTGCCGCCGTCGGATGCGCCGCCGGATGCTCGCCCAGAGATAGAGCGCCGCAAAAATTGCCACCACAATCACAATCAGCAGCACGAGCCACTTCCACCAGTTTCTCTGCATATAGGCCGCCGTGTCCGTCTTCATCGCGGAGATCTCCGACCGCGCCACATCCGCAATCGCCAGCAGATCGGTCTCCTGCAGCAGCTCACCGTCATAACTTACCGTCGCATGTCCCATCACCTGTGATTCCTGCACCGGTGCTTCCACGCTCTCGCTCGTCAGCGAAATTTCCACATCCAGCTTGCTCTCGTCATACCCGTTCGGAAGCAAAATCTGAATATCGTCCTTCGGCGCCACCGCTACGGCCTCCGCGCCCGCGGAATTCGTCACCGCCACCTGTGCCACCGGGTACAGCGGCGAGAGCACCGACACATAGGAGAAGTTCTCAAATCCATACTGAAACAGCCGGATACACTCCGGAAAGCTCTCCATCTGAATGTCACCGGTCTCCAAAACCGTCGTCTCCGCGCCGCAGATTATGCCAAGCAGATACATTCCGTTGTCCTTTGCCGACGAGATGACACAGCGCCCCGCCGGTGTCGTATAACCGGTCTTGATGCCGATGGCCTTCGAATAGTAATACCGGTTGCCCGCGTTCTGGAAGATGAGCATGTTCGTCGTCTTCAGCACGCGCTCTTCCGAAAGGTTCGTCGCCGGCAGCGTATATTCTGCCGTGTTCGTGATCGTGCGGAAATTTTCGCTTTTCAGCGCCGCCTCCACAATCAGCGACAGATCCCGCGCCGTCGTATAGTGGCTCTCGTCGTGCAGCCCGTGCGGATTCATAAAGTGCGTGTGCGTGCAGCCAAGCGCATACGCGCGCTCATTCATCATCTGCACGAAATCTTCAATCGTTCCGCCCACATGCTCCGCCACCGCATTGGCCGCCTCATTGCCGGATTCCACCATCATGCAGTACAGCAAATTCTCCAGCGTCAGCTGTTCGCCGACCTGAAGCCCCGCTGTGCTGCCGCTTGCGCTGACGTCGGCATAGGCATTGTCCGTGATCGTCACAATGTCCGAAAGATTCCCGTTTTCCAGCGCCAGCAGACAGGTCATGATCTTCGTCAGGCTCGCGGGATAGACCTGTCCGTCCGCATTCTGCTCAAAGATGGTGCGTCCCGTGTTCAGGTCGATCAAAAGCGCCGCCTTTGCCTTCGCCTGATAGTCCGGCAGGGCCGAGGCTTGCTCTGTTTCGTCCGTACCGGCGCGCTCCTGTCCGCCCTCCGTCTGCGTGCTGCCCTCGGGAACGTCCGCCCCTGTTCCGTCCGCAGCCATCACAGGCAGTGCCATTAAAAATGCCAGACAAAGGAAAAGCGCCAGAAGCGCACGAATTTTTTTCATAACTACCACCAAATTCAAAAGTTGAGGATTGCCGCACAGGCCATCCGTGTGGTACAATATTATAACAAATTTCATTTGATGTCAATTCCGGAGGGGTGGAAATGAAACGCATCGCCGATCGCGCCTGGACCTGGATCCTTTGCCTGCTTGTCTGCGTGGGCGCGGTCTGTTTTCTGATCGGACGGCTCAGCGCAGGTGACGCCGTGCGCATGCAGACCGAAAAATCATCCGCCTCTACCGCCGAAGCCGTCCGTGCGGACGATGCCGCAACGGAAGCCGCTCCCGCGCCGCAGCCTGGCCGCGACACTTCGCCGCTCACACCCGCTGAAAATTTGCGGCTCGATCTCAACAAGGCCACGAAAGAAGAACTCATGCAGTTGCCGCACATCGGGGAAACGCTGGCCGGCCGCATCCTGTCCTATCGCGAAGAGAATGACGGCTTTATGTCAACCGAACAATTGATGGACGTCGATGGGATCGGAGAGGCAACCTATGCCGCTCTGAAGGATCTTGTCACAGTGGAGGTAAAACGATGAAAATTCTGGTCGTCGACGACGAAAAGCTGCTCGTCAAAGGGATCAAGTTTAATCTTGAAAATGACGGATATGAGGTCGTAACCGGCGCAGACGGCATGGAAGCGGTCGAGTTGGCTGCCGCAGGCGATCTGGACCTCATCGTCCTCGATCTCATGATGCCGCGCATGGACGGCCTCGAGGCCTGCAGCAAAATCCGGGAGTTTTCCGATGTTCCGATAATTATGTTAACTGCGAAGTCCGAGGATATGGACAAGCTTATGGGCTTTGAGCACGGCGCGGACGATTATCTCACCAAACCTTTCAATATCCTCGAACTCAAGGCCCGCATCCGCGCCCTTCTACGCCGTTCCGGCTCCTCACAAAAGTCCAATAAAGAGGACGTTCTGCAATGTGGCCACATCACCCTCGACCGCAGCGCCAGAAATGCGTATAACGACGGAAAAATGGTGGATTTGACGCAAAAAGAGTTCGATTTGGTGGAACTTTTGATGCGCAATCCCAACCGCGTCTACTCGCGCGAAGCCCTGCTCGACGCCATCTGGGGCTATGACAACAGCAGCGACATCCGCACTGTCGATGTGCATATCCGCCGCCTGCGTGAAAAGCTCGAGCGAACCCCGGCCTCGCCGGAACACATCCTGACAAAGTGGGGAGTGGGCTACTATTTCAAATTCTAAAGCCAGACGGATCCTGCCGCCAAGTACGCAGCTGCGAAATGCCCTGGCCTACATGCTCATCACCTCTCTGGCCCTCCTGATGCTGAACTTTTTCTCTGCAAAAACAACCAGAGAACTGATGTTCCGGGCAAAATACGCATCTGCGCAGGATAAAATCCAGGTCGTTGCGTCGGCGTTTTCCGGTGTCGATCCGCTCACTGCAGAGACGGTTGACCAGGTCATTTCCGTCCTCGGCGACATCAACGCCACCCGCCTGATCGTCACCAATGCCGAGGGTACCGCGCTCTATGATTCCTCGGAAAATCAAAATGCCACCGGCCGCCGCGTCATCCTGCCCGCCGTGGTAGAGGCCCTGCGCGGAAACGACGTCTTTTTCAGTGCCTATCAAAATGCCGCGCTCGTCAGCTGTGCCGCCGTTCCGATCATGGATCACGAGAGTGCGGGAGGATGTGTCTATCTGCTCGATTACGACGCGGAGCAGGGGAATATCATTGCCAATCTGGAACGAACAATTATGCAGGGCTCTTTTCTGCTTTTGGGCGTAATTGTCCTGTTTTCTGCATTTTTTGCGACAACAAGTTCGCGCCGGATGCGCAAAATTCTGACCTCAATGCAGCTGGTGCGCGAGGGTGAATACAGCCATAAAATCCAGCTTCGGGGCTCGGATGAGTTCGCGACGCTGGCAACGGAATTCAACAAGCTGACCGATCGGCTGCAGGAATCGGAGGCGCAGCAGCGCCAGTTTGTCTCCGATGCCTCTCACGAGCTGAAAACCCCGCTGGCCTCCATCAAGCTTCTCTCCGACTCCATCTTGCAAAACGAAATGGATCCGGACACCATGCGTGAATTTGTCGCGGACATCGGCAACGAGGCCGACCGCCTGACACGCATGACGCAAAAGCTTCTCACCCTCAACCGCGCCGAAAGCGCCGAGGTGGAGCATGAGATCATCGACCTCAGCCAGACGCTCTCCAGCGTGTTTCGCATGCTTGTGCCGCTGGCCGACAGCCAGCAGATCCGCCTGACTGCCAACGTGGAGCGGCTTTGCACGATCCTGGCCTTTGAAGACGATGCGTATCAGATTATGTTTAATCTGGTCGAAAACGGGATCAAATATAACCGTCCGGGCGGAAGCGTGCATGTCGTTGTGCGGCATACGGCGGAGGATGTGGTGTTCTCCGTGCAGGACACGGGCGTTGGCATCCCGGAGGATGCACTGGAGCATATTTTCGAGCGCTTTTACCGTGTGGACAAGGCCAGGTCGCGGCAGGCCGGCGGCTCCGGTCTCGGCCTTTCGATCGTGCACGACCTGGTGACACGCAACTATGGTGCCATCGACGTCAAAACCGAAGTCGGCCAGGGAACCTGCTTTACTGTCACGTTCCCGTATTTTGAAGCGGAGGAGCTGGAGCATGAGAGCTAAAATCGGTGCGTTGCTGCTCGCTTTGGCGCTTTTGACCGGCTGCGCACCCAAAGCGCCGGTGGAGATGGTCAACCCCATCCGGTTTTACGTCTGCGCACCGGAGGACGAGATCGGACTGGAAAGTCCCGCGGGCGCGCTCACGGCGCAGACGGTGGATCTTGGGCGCGCAGATCTTACGATCAATGAGATTCTCGCGCGTTATCTGGCTACCGCGCAGGCTCCGTTTCCGGAAGGGCTGGAGTGTACCGCGCTGATGCTGGAAGATGGAACGCTCAGCCTGACATTTAACGATGCCTTCGCCACGCTCAGCGGTGTGGAGCTGTCATTGGCCGCCGCCGCGCTGACGCTGACGCTGACACAGATCGAGGGTGTGGAAAAAATCTCGATTCACTGTCAGGGGATGATCCTTTCTGATGACTGGCAGGAAACTTTTACCTCGGAAGACTTCCTGTTCACCGATACCTCACCAGTGCATCCGGAGACTGCGGTACAGCTTTATTTTCTGATTCCCGGCCAGGGGCTGAACGCGCAGCGTCGCGTTTTGTCCTACACGGACAAAACCGAGCTGCCGGAGCTTGCCATGCAGGCGCTGCTCGCCGGCCCGGGCGGCGGTGGACTGACGCGCGCCGTTCCGGAGGGGACAAAGCTGTTGGATTTATCGTTGGACAACGGACTCTGCACCGTGGTGCTCTCAGAGGAGTTTTCCGCCTGCGACACGGATGCACTGACAGCAGAGAATGCGGTGCACGCAATTGTGCTGACGCTCTGCTCCCTGGATCTGGTCGATGCGGTGCAGGTGCAGCTGCTCGGCGGCTCGGAGCTGCAATATTGCGCAATCGACCGTCCGCTCAGCCCGGAGCCGGACTGGATCCAGAACTGAACGGCGCAGACTGATTTTCTTGTTCTTTTCGCTGGATCTTCGAAATTGTTCGTAGTACAGCTGACGGAAATTCCGCAAAATGGGAAGCGGCCTTTTTCGCAAAAGCCCCGCTGCAGTGATCTGCAGCGGGGCGATTTTATGACGATTCAGAGGGAATAATCCTGCTCTCCTTTTTCCGGGAGCGCGGCGCGGCGCGGCGGAACGCGCTTGAGCGGATCGTAGCGGAAACGGCGGCAGTGGTGCGTACAGGGAACGATGCCGCAGAACTTGCAGATCACGGAATCCTCGTCGACCTTGCCGGAGAACTGACAGTATGTACAGTAGCGGTCGATCTTTTTGCGGAACAGCAACGTCAACACTCCTTTTTGCGTTTTTGGCCATTATAGCGCATCTTTGGCGAAATATCCAGCCTCAATTTTCGGCAGCGCAGGCAGAAAACGGCGGCAAAGGCAGCCGGAAGCCAGAATGGATGGGTTGACGTCAGCGCGGCGGCGGACTGCTCTGGCGGCAACAATGGGGCGGCACAGAAGGCCAGGGCAGCGGCAAAGAGCGCCTGCGTGAGCTTCGCGCGGAGATAGCCGGTGCAGGCCAGGCCGGCGGCCTGGAGGACAGCCTTCGTCTGCAGGAAGACGCAGAGGCCGCCGAAGGCGCAGAGCGCTGCGGCAGCCGTCAGCTTCCAGCAAAGCGGCAGGTTTAAAGCGCTGAGGGCGAGAAGCCCGCCGGAGAGCTCCAGCGTTCCGGTGAGGAGCGCCTGCGCCGCCGGAGGCAGCGCAGCGCGCAGCGCGAGAAGCAGGAGGTTTGAGAAAACGGAGAAGGCTGTGACGAAGACGGTGATGGAAAACATGCTCTCACCGGCACCGCGCACGGCACGCAGAAAGGCAGCGGAAAACTCCGGCGCTTCCGCCGCAGGCTGCGCGGCAGGGGCGGGGACGGAGGCCGGGCGGCAGAGCAGGCCGTAGAGCAGCGCGCTCAGGATCAGAATGCCCCAGAGCAGCGCGGCGGCGCGGGAGCTGCCGAGCAGCGGCGCTGCGACACCGAAAAGAAAGGCGGGGCCGGCATTGTTGCAGAACAGGAGCAGATAAGCCCCTTCGTCCCGCGACAGCTGCCCTTTTTTGCAGAGCGAAGCGACGCACTGCGCGCCGGCGGGATAGCCGCCGAGAAGGCCGAAAAGCAGCGCGGCGCTGCCTGCACCGCCGATGTGGAAAAGATGTGCGGTCAGCGGGGCGGCGCAGCGAGCCAGACGCTCTGACACGCCAAGCTCCGCCGCGAGGCCGATACAGAGGAAAAAGGGGAACAGTGCGGGAATGAGCGCCCGGACAGAGAGCTGGAGCCCTTCGACGACGGCGGCAGAGGTCTGCCGTGGAAAGAGTATGAAGCACCCTGCTGCGGCAAGCGGCAGGAGCAGACGGAGGGCGGAACGGAACGGTTTCATCGGATCACCTCGGGCTAAATCTATGCCGGGACGCATAGAGATAGAAGGAAACGGAGGGATCGCAATGGGGATGCGTGGATTTTTGACACGGATGGCACAGAAGCTGGATTTGCCGCCGGACATCGCGGCGGATCTGCCGCGGATTGAGCTGGACGGGTTCAGCGCATGCAGCCTCGACCGGCACCACGGAATTCTGGAATATAGCCGTGAGCGGATTGTGGTGGCGCTGAATATCGGTGCCTTGACCGTGGAAGGCAGTGGGCTGGAGCTGCGGCAGATGCACCGCGAGCGTTTGCGCATCACGGGCAGAATCCGGGTGATCCGGTTTGGGGGTGCGGGCTGATGTGGAAGGCGGTGCGGTTTTTTCTCGGCTCCTGCCGGGTGCGGATTTCGGGTGCCAGCCCGGAGATGGCGCTGGAGCGGCTGAGCCGGGAACGGATTTTGGTGCAGGAAATTTGCAGGGTAGACGATTTTTGCGTCGAGGCGCGGATTTTGCGACGGGATGCGGCGCGGGCAGCGGTGAGCTGTGCGCGGGCGATGTGTGCAATGGACGTGCTCGAGACGGCGGGCTTCGGGCAGGTGTTTCGGGGACTGCGGAGCAGGTGGATATTTGCGGCGCTGCTGGCGGTCTGCATTGCGGCGGGGTATGTGATCCCGAAATTTGTGTTTTTTTACCGTGTAAGCGGCAATGACCGCGTACCGGCAGAGCGGATTTTGAGGGAATTGCAGGAGCTTGGCGTGGGATTTGGAACCTATGGCCCGCGCATCAAGCCGCAGGAGCTGAAAAACCGGATACTGCGGCGGATCCCGGAACTGCAGTGGCTGACGGTGACCCAAAACGGCATGTGTGCGGAGGTCGTCGTGCGGGAGCGGCCTGAGGAGGAGCCGATTCTCGACCGGAGGACGCCGAAGAACGTGGTTGCCAGCCGCGCGGGCGTGATTACGGAGGTTTTATGTCTGGAGGGAAACTGTCTGGTGGCGCCCGGACAGGCCGTGACGCGCGGACAGCTGCTGGTGTCGGCGTATACCGATTTGGAATTTAAGACGCAGGTGAGCGCCGCGCGGGCAGAGATTTATGCGAAGACGGTACATGAGACGAAGACACTCCTGCCGGACACGGCGCTGCGGAAGGAGGCCGGGGCAGGGGGAAGGCAGGTGGCGCTTCTGGTTGGAGAAAGGCGGATTTTTCTATGGCGAAGGGGTGGAAATTGCGGGGGGAGTTGTGATAAAATAACAAAAAGGCGGATGCTGACGCTGCCGGGCGGATATTCGCTGCCGGTGGGGATTGAAATTACTGAAATTTTTGCGTATGATACAGAAAAGACCGCACGGGAGCCGGAGGCGGTACGGCAGACGCTCGAGGCGCTTGCCGGTGCGCGGATCCGCGACTCGCTCATCGCGGGGACGGCGGAGGAGATTTCTTACCGTCTCACGCATGGGGACGGGTGCTTTTTGCTCGTGACCCGCGCGGAATGCGAGGAAATGATTGCCCGGCAGACGGACGCAGCTTTTCTAAAGGATGGGGAACCATGACAGAACGTACTATCAATGCAGAACGGGTGGAGCAGCTGATCGATGTATTCGGCTCGTTCGACGCGAACATCAAGCAGATTGAGGCGGAGTTTGGCGTGAAGGTCACAAACCGCGACACGGAACTGAAGATTCAGGGCGATGTGGAGCAGGTGGACTACGCGGCGCGGGCCATTGAGGCGCTGCTCTCGCTCTCGGCCAAGGGCGAGGAGATCGACGCGCAGAAAGTGCGCTATCTCATCTCACTGGTCAAGACCGGCAACGAGGATAAGGTTGGCGAGATGGCGAAGGACGTCGTCTGTGTGACGGCAAAGGGCCGCCCCGTGAAGGCCAAGACCATCGGCCAGCAGAAATACCTGAAGGCGATTGAGAAAAATACGATCACCATCGGCGTCGGCCCGGCCGGCACCGGCAAGACCTATCTCGCCGTGGCACAGGCCGTCGCGGCCTTCCGCGCCAAAGAGGTCAACCGCATCATCCTGACGCGGCCGGCCGTGGAGGCAGGGGAGCGCCTGGGATTTTTGCCGGGCGATCTGCAAAATAAGGTCGATCCGTATCTGCGCCCGCTCTACGACGCGCTGTTTGACATGCTGGGTGCAGAAACCTACAATAAATATCTAGAGCGCGGAAACATTGAGGTCGCGCCGCTGGCCTATATGCGCGGGCGGACGCTGGACGACAGCTTCATCATCTTGGATGAGGCGCAGAACACCACGCGCGAGCAGATGAAGATGTTCCTGACGCGCCTTGGCTTCGGCTCAAAAATTGTGATCACCGGCGACGTGACGCAGATCGATTTGCCGGGCGACAAGGTGAGTGGATTGAAAGAGGCCATCCGTGTGCTCGATGGCGTGGAGGACATTCAGATCTGCAAACTGACGGCCAGCGACGTCGTGCGTCATGTGCTCGTGCAGCGGATTGTCGCGGCCTATGATACCTATGAAAAAACGCGGACACTGGAAGGGCCGCGCAAATTTGTAAAGAGGAATCCGAAATGAAACATACCATTGCGATTACCTGTGAGCACCGGGGGCTCGGAACCGTGGCGCTGCGGCAGCACATCAAGCGCTGCATTACGGCGGCGCTGGACGTGGAGGGCATCGATGTGCCGTGTGAAATCAACGTGCTCATCACGGATGATGAAGGGATCCGCGCGATCAACAAGGCATATCGGGATATCGACCGCGCGACGGATGTGCTGTCGTTCCCGATGTTTGAGCTGACGCCGGGCCAGCCGCCCGAGGATTGGAGCGAATACCGTGACCCGGCGACGCACAAGGTTCCGCTCGGGGACATGGCCATCTCGCTCGAGCGCGCGAAGGCGCAGGCGAAGGAGTTTGGCCACAGCACGGAGCGCGAGGTCGGCTATCTGACGATCCACTCGATGCTGCACCTGCTGGGCTACGACCATGTGGACGAGGGGCCGATGAAAAAGCAGATGCGCGCACGCGAAGAGGCTGTCCTCGCAGAAGTTGCGCTGCCGCGCGAATAAGGAGAACACGAATGAAGACAAAATCCGCCATGATCACGATCGCAGGCCGCCCGAACGTCGGCAAATCCACGTTGACGAACGCGCTGGTCGGGGAGAAGATTGCGATCGTTTCCCACAAGCCGCAGACCACGCGAAACCGCATCTGCGCCATTTTAAACCGCAAGGACACGCAGCTCGTGTTTATCGACACGCCGGGCTTCCACCGCCCGCGCACCAAGCTCGGCGACTATATGGTGAACGTTGTCAAAGAGTCCATCGTTGATGTCGATGCAATTTTGCTGATTGTGGAGCCGATTGCAAACGTAGGGGAGCAGGAGCTGGCCCTCATCGAGCAGTGCAGGGCGGCGGGCGCGCCGACGATTCTGGTCATCAACAAGATCGACACGGTGGAGAAAGAAGCGCTGCTGCCGGTCATCGCGGCGTACTCGGCGCACATGGACTTTGCCGCTGTCATTCCCATCAGCGCCAAATGGCACGATGGCCTCGGTACGCTGCTCGAAGAGTGCGAAAAGTACGCGCAGCCGGGGCCGCAGCTCTTCCCGGACGACGTCGTCACCGACATGCCGGAAAAGCAGGTCATGGCAGAAATTATCCGCGAAAAGCTGCTTTGGAACCTGGAAAAGGAGATTCCGCATGGGACGGCGGTGGAAATCACGAAATTTTCTGAGCGCGATGACGGCATCATCGACATCGACGCGACGATCTACTGCGAAAAACAGAGCCACAAAGGCATCATCATCGGCAAGCATGGGGAGATGCTGAAGAAGATCAGCTCCGCCGCCCGGGCCGACTGTGAACGCTTTATGGGCACAAAGGTCTATCTTCAGACCTGGGTGCGCGTGAAGGAGCACTGGCGCGACAGTGACTACCTGATCTCCAACTTCGGCTACAGCCGCGATCATTGATGGCACACGATCTTCTCATTTGTGCGCTGATGGCGATGGCCCCGGTGGTGGAGCTGCGCGGGGCGCTCCCGGCGGGGCTTGCGATGGGCATTCCGGCGCTGCCGCTCTACGTTCTCTGCGTGGTGTGCAATCTGATTCCGGTGCCGTTTGTGATTGTGTTTATCCGGCGGATTCTGGCCTGGATGGCGCGGCGGGGCGGGACGCTCGGCACGGTGGCCGGATGGTTGGAACGACATGCACACAAAAAGTTGGAGGTTTACCGGAAATATGAGCTGCTTGGGCTTTTTATTCTGGTGGCTATTCCGCTGCCGGGGACGGGGGCCTGGACGGGCGCGCTGATCGCGGGGCTGCGCGATCTGCGGCTTCGGTATGCGCTTCCGGTTATCGGCGCGGGCGTTGCTGTGGCCGGGATTCTCATGCTGGCCCTCAGCCATGGCGTGGCGGCGATTTTTTAGGGTGTATCTGAAAACTGTTTCTACGCCCGGCGCCGGGCTGCGCCGTTTTTCCTTGCAATACACAAAGTATTCCTGCGGAAAAACTGCTTGCCCGGCCTGAAAAAACCACGCCCCTGGGCATATCTCCGGTTTTCAGATACACCTTGGGAGAATTCTGTGAACAAACAGGAAATTTATGATCTGCTGCGGGAAAAGGGGCTCTGGTTTGAAGTGACGGAGCACCCTGCCGTCTACAATATGGCGGAGTTGGCAGAGATTGCACTGCCTTATCCCGAGGCGGACGCCAAAAATCTCTTTGTCCGCGACGATAAGAAGCGGAACTACTATCTGGTTACCGTAAAAGGGAAAAAGCACGTGGATCTCAAAGCCTTCCGCGCTGCGCAGCAAACGAGGCCGCTCAGCTTTGCCTCGGCAGAGGAGCTTTTTGAGCGGCTTTCCCTCACGCCCGGCAGCGTCACGCCGCTGGGGCTGCTGAACGACGAGAACTGCTGTGTGCAATTTTTCCTGGATGAAGATTTCTGCAAAGGGGACGGCCTTGTCGGCGTGCATCCGAATGACAACACCGCGACGGTCTGGATGAATGCGCGCGATCTCATCGCCCTGATCGAGGTGCACGGCAATCCGGTTCGGGTCATTCCGCTGTGAATGGTATCAAAAAAACGCATCCGTATCGGTGATACGGATGCGCTTTTTGACGTTTATAGGAATTTTACCAGGATGCGCGCATCGTGATAGCTTCCGTCCTTCAGGTAATATGCGCGCGGGATGCAGCCGAAGTCCTCAAATCCGAGCGCGTGGTAGAGGTGGATGGCGCGGGCGTTATCCGCGAAGACGTTAAGCTCGAGCTGCGAAAATCCGTTTTTCCGTGCCTGTTCAATCGCAATTTGGATCATTGCGCGTCCAAGACCGAATCCGCAGTACGCTGCCTGAATCGAAATGCCAAGGCTTGCGCGGTGCTGCATCTTGCGGTGGGCGCGGATACGCTGCACCCCAAGATCACCGACAACCGTGCCTCCTGTGAAGGCCGTGACGGTGAAATTCTGTGGATCTTCCACCCATGCCTGTAGCTGACGGGCAAGAAGCGCCGCGTCCTGCGTGCATTCCTCCGGATACCGGGCCATAAAGGATGTCTCGCCGGAGGTGATGAGGCGGTGTGCAGCGAGGGAGCCGGCATCCGAGGGGCGGGCGCTGCGAAGGGTCAGCGTGCGGCCGTCCGGCAGGGGAAAGGCTGTTTCTGAGATTTGCATGGGGCTTAGTCCCCAACGCCGGGGCCGATGACCTTGCCGACATGCCAGAGCTGCGCGGCGGTTTTCGCGGCGGCGAGGCGCTGCTCGTCAGTTTCGAAGGATGTAAAGGCGGTATGTGCGCCGCAGTCGGGACATTCCACATACACGCACCAGCCGTTTTCTTCCTGCATCACGCCCGGGCCGCCGCAGAACGGGCAGTCTTCCAGCTCAATTTCATAAATCGGGTCCATTTCGGTACCTCCTTTTTTCGCTTGTTACAGTCTATCACAGTTTGGCGGAACTTACAACCGCGGCGGCCGCATTTTTTGTCAAAGCGCGGCGGAGACGAAGCTGGATGACGGAAAAAAGTCAAAAAATCTCTGGTACACGGACATTTGATTTTTTGCTGTTTTTGCAAGTATTACGTCAAATAGGCAAATAGAAGGTTCGAATTTTTTCGAAATATACCAGTTCGTCTGCACTGGCTGGGAGCATGACACTTCCATGACCTATGAGAAGAACCCGTACTGGTATGGTGCGGATGATGTCACGCTGGAGAAGCTTGAGTTCATGCTCTCTGCGGACGATACCGCGATCTACGCCGCATACAATTCCGGCGACGTCGACATGATCGACACCGTCCCGAATGACGAGATCCAGTCCCTGCTTGACAATTCCGAGTTCCACATTGTCGACAACCTCGGCACCTACTACGCTGCCTTCAATGCCAACAGCTCCATCTTCGAGGGCAAGACCCCGGAGCAGGCTGCTTGCATGCGCAAGGCCATGAACATCCTGATCGACCGTGAGTACATCTGCGAGAACGTCGGCCAGACTGGCCAGCTGCCCGCGAATGCGTTTATTCCGTACGGCATGGCGGACGGCAACGGCGGTGTCTTCAAGACCGAAGTGTCCGAGCAGGGCTACTTTGATCCGTACGGCATCAACAATGACTATGAGGGCACGCTGGAAGAGGCCCGCACGCTGCTCAAGGCCGCCGGCTATAAGTTCGACGACAGCGGCATGCGCTCCTCTGAGACTCCGATCTCCATTGAATACCTGACCAACAACGGCAGCGGTCACATCGCGGTCGCCGAGGCCATGCAGCAGGACTTCGCCGCCCTCGGCATCGAAGTGACCATTCAATCGAGAAAACTGCTTGATTGAACGCGAATGGGGCTTTTTGTCCCGCTCACCCTATCCCCGCTGCTCTATTACAGAGCTGCATTTTATAGTTTTTGAGACAAAATCCCCGGACACAATCTGTGTCCGGGGATTTCTTGTTATGTTCTTCCAAACATCGGCCCTTCGTCGCCCTGCCTGCAGGGGACGAAGCCACACTTTTGCAGCACCCGCCGCGAGATGGCGTTGCCCGGCTCCGTCTGTGCGAGCACCCGGCGAACGCCGGGCTGTGCAAGCGCCCAGGCCGTCATTGCCTGGACGGCCTCGGTCGCGTAGCCGCGGCAGCGGTTTTGCTCGTCGATGCCGTATCCGATCTCCACGTCGCCGTCTGCGCTCGGCGTGCCCTTAAAGCCCGCGCCGCCGATGACCGTGCCGTCCGGCAGGTGGATCTTCCAGTCACAGGTGTATTCCTCGTTTCCGGGTTCGGCACGCATCAGGTTCAGCATCTCCCCGCAGGCTTTGCGCATTTCCGGATCAGTCTCCTGTGCGCGCAGCGCCTCCATCTCAGCCAGCGTGCGCGGCGAGAGCCGGAGATGCGCAGTTTGTATCAGGAGATCGGTCATACGCGCACATCCGCAAAGCTGCGGACGAGCTCCACCAGGACATCGGCCATCAGCCCGAGGCTCTTCACGGGGATCCATTCGCGGACGCCGTGATAGTTATAGCCGCCGGTCGGCAGGTTGGGGCAGGGGAGGCCGTCCCAGCTCAGGCGCGCGCCGTCCGTGCCGCCGCGGATGGGGACACAGCGCATCACAACGCCGTGTTTGGCAAAGGCCGCGCGGGCCAGGTCAATGAGCTGGGGATGGGAACTGACCTTTTCTTTCATATTATAATAGCTGTCGGTGACGGAGGCCTCGGCAGTATGGGGGCCGTATTTGGCATTGAGCTTTGCAGCACAGTCCAGGAAGAGTGCCTTGCGGGCCTCAAATTTGGCGCGGTCGTGGTCGCGGATGATATAGCGCAGGTGTGCCTCGGTCACGCAGCCGTCCATATTGTGCAGGTGGAAAAAGCCCTCGTACCCTTCGGTCTTTTCCGGAACTTCGTCTGCGGGGAGCATCGCATGGAACTCCATGGCGAGGGCCGCTGCATTGACCATGACGTTTTTTGCGCTGCCGGGATGGACACCGATGCCGTGGACAGTCAGCGAAGCCTCGGCGGCGTTGAAATTCTCGCATTCAAATTCGTCGATCGCGCCGCCGTCCACTGTATAGCCATAATCACAGCCGAGTTTGGCGACGTCCAGGCCGTCGACGCCATTGCCGATCTCCTCGTCGGTCGTGAAGATGACACGCAGCTCGCCGTGCGCCGCACCGGAGGCAATCAGCTGCTCGACGGCAGCCATAATTTCTGCAATGCCGGCCTTGTCATCCGCACCGAGGAGCGTCGTGCCATCGGTCACAATGAGCTCCTGCCCAATAAACTGCGAAATGCCGGGGCAGAGCGCCTCGGTCAGAGAAACCGTGTCGTTCAGCTTCAGCTCGCCGCCCGCATAGCGGACGATACGAGGCTTTACATGCTCGCCAGGGGCGTCGGGCGCGGTATCCATATGTGCGATCAATGCAAGTACAGGTGCGCCGGGAGCGTCTTTGGCCGGGAGCGTCGCGAGAACGTTGCCGGCGACGTCCATTTCAACGCCCTCCAGGCCGAGTGCGCGGAGTTCTTCCATCAAGAGCCGGCCCAGATCCTTCTGACGCTCGGTAGAGGGCGAGGTGCCGGTTGAATCGTCTGAAGTTGTGTAGTACGTCACATAGCGCAGAAAACGCTGCTTTGCATCCATGGTAATTCCTCCTTTTTGAAACCATCATAGCACGAACTGGCGGGCAATGCAACCGCTTCGCCGGATAGACAGCGGATTTTGAAATTTTCGGGAAAGTTCTAAAAATTCTGGGCAGGTTCCGTTTCGGCAATGGACAGCTGCGGTTCTTTTTCGGACGGACGGGCCATAGATTGATGGGGAAGGAGGGATGCGGACATGGGCAAAAAACGAAATCCAGGTGCGGCGCGCAAAGGCGGCGCCGGAAGCTGGATCTGGAAGAGTGTCGTGATCGGCACGACGGTTGGTATCGGGCTGTGCGCGGTGGCGGCGGTACTGGTGATGCAGGGCATTATCCCGCAAGGCGGCGCCATGACGGCAGGGCGCATCTGTGCGGCGCTCGGAGTTTTGACGGCAGGCGCGGTATGCGCGTGGCTGGCGAAGGAACGGCGGCTGCTCTGGTGCGGGGCCTGCTGTGGTGGAATGACGGTCTGTGCGTTCCTCCTGAATTTGGCAATGGTGGGGCGGATCGGCGGCGCAGGCTATTGGCTGGCCGGCGCGGCACTGGCACTTTTGCTGGCGGCAGGCGGGCGTTTTGGCGGAAAAAAACGGGCACGGCGGAGAAAATGAAAGTTGCGCCTGCGAATCTTGCAAAGTAAATATAATTTACTTTACGGTAAAAAGTGCACAAAATCCTGCAAAACCCAGATTTGGACGGTTGCGAAAGGCACGCCACCAGATATGGTGCTTTCGCGCCCGAGGCGACCGCTTGCAGCGGGGGAATGGTTGCTTTGTAGACATAATCCCGTCGACATAAACCTTTGTCATAATTTACAAAAATTAAGATTTCTCTTTATTTTCCTTGAAATTTCAACCGCTTTGCGCTATAGTAGCATCACGCCCCGATGGACGGGCGGTAGCAATAATTTTGTGCTCATAATACCGCGGTGTCTGCTGCCTGGTTTTGAGGCCGCCTTCGGGCCTGGCCGGACGGGAGGCGGGAGAGCCGCTTTGATCGGAAAAGACCCGGCTGCTGTGTCTTTCTGTTTCCTCTGTTTTTTGCAGCCCCGCCGGACGGCGATGCGGCTGTTTTTATTTGGCGTTTCACGCCTCGCACGCGTTTGGAGCCCACGCGGTTTTTCGGCGGGGGCCGGATGTGTCGTATCAGAAAAGGTTGGAAGGACACGGCTATGGTCAACATCATTGCCCGGTATGAGGATTACCTCATCCATGTCAAAAACGCCTCTGCCAACACGGTTTCGTCCTATATGCGGGACTTACGGCAGTATGCGTCATATCTGGAAGGGCGTGGCGTCGCGGTTTTGGAGGCCGGGCAGGCGGTCGTGAGCGAGTATGTGGAATGGCTGCATGAGAACGGAAAGTCCCCGGCGACGGTTTCACGTTCGCTGGCGTCGCTGAAGAGTCTTTATCTGTTTGCGATGAGCGAGGATGAGATTGAGACCAACCCTGTACATAACATCAAGGTCGAAAAGGCAGAAAAAAAGCTGCCGCAGATTTTGAGCGGCAAGGAAGTGGAGCTGCTGCTCGAGCAGCCGAAGCCAAATGACCTCAAAGGCTGCCGCGATAAGGCGATGCTTGAGGTGCTCTATGCAACGGGCATCCGCGTGAGCGAGCTCATCGGGCTGAACGTCGACGATGTCAGTCTTTCGGGTGGCTTTATCCGCTGCGTGAGCGGCGAAAAGGTGCGCATTATTCCGCTCTATCCGGAGGCTGTTTCGGTGCTGAAGGATTATGTGGAAAATATACGGCCCAATATGGTCGCGGGGCCTGCAGAGCGGTCGCTGTTTGTAAACGTCTCTGGCGAGCGCATGAGCCGGCAGGGACTCTGGAAGATCATCAAATACTACCAGGAAAAGGCGCACATCGACAAGGAGATCACACCGCACACGCTGCGCCACAGCTTTGCGGCGCATCTGCTCGAAAACGGAGCGGATCTCCGCTCGATTCAGGAAATGCTGGGCCACAGCGATATTTCCTCCACCCAGGTCTATGCGCAGCTCGTCAAACAGAATTTGAAGGCTGTGTATAATAAGTATCATCCAAAGGCATGAGGAGAGAGCATGCGGAGAGGATGGTCATGCCGCCGCTGCCGAACGGGCAGCGGCGGATCTTTTTGGATCGGGAAGGCAAACGCCTTCCTAGGGTGTATTCTTCCAACTCCCAACGCACCCGGACAGTGGACCTTTTCACGCTGCGCTGCACCATTTTTCCTTGAAATACGTCAGTATTCCTGCGAAAAAATGTCTTGCTCAGCGCAAAAATTTCTCGCTGCCGGTCACATTGGGAGTTGGAAGAATACACCCTAGCTTTCTTTTTGCCTGCCAGATTCCGCTTCGGCCATGCAAACAAAAAAGCAAAGCCGCAGTGCGCACTCCGTTCAGTCCGGGAGAAAATAGGAAAAGCTACACGAACCGGGAACTGCACCGGCAGGGGCAGGCGCGCCCGACTACGTTTCGTTTCAGTTTAGAAAGGGACGATATGATAAGCAAAATGAGGAAACGGAGAATTTGGGATGCTGCGAGCTGCATTTTGTCTGCTGTATCTGGCGGTGTTGGGGCTGGCCTGCTTTCCGGTGGGGCGGCTGCTTGCACGCAGGCAGTATGACCCGTCGCGGCGGCCATTTTGTCCCTGGCGGTTTGAAGAGGACGGGCAGTTTTACCGCGCGATTCAAATCCGGCGCTGGCAGAGCAAGGTTCCGGATGTGAGCCGGTGGGCGCCACAGATCGTGCCGCGCAAGACCGTCACCGGACGGATGACAGCAGAGCGCTGTGCGCTGATGATCAACGAAACCTGCGTCGCGGAGATCACACATCTGGCGCTTTGTGTGTTTGCACCGGGACTGCTTTGGATCTGGCCGGGAGCTGGTGGGCTTGTTTTTTGTCTGGTGGATCTTCTGCTTGGAAATCTGCCGTTTATTTTGATCCAGCGCTATGAGCGGCAGAGGCTGGTACGTCTGCTGGCACGGCTGCAGCGCGGCAAGGAGAATGGAACATGAAAATTTTGATCCTCAGCTGCAACAACGGCGGCGGACATAATTCGGTGGCCCGTGCGCTTTGTGAGGACTTTGAAGCAGCGGGGCACCGCTGCGAAGTGGCGGATACGCTGACATTTTTGTCGCGCGGCTGTTCGCGCGTGGTGGCGGGATTTCATTCCGGGGTCTATCGGCATGCGCCGGATCTGTTCCGCGCCGGATACCGGCATACGGAACGGCACCGCGTCATGTTCCAGCCCGGACACCGGGCGCGGCGCTTTTTGGATCTGGGGGTAGGGCATCTGGCGCGGTTTCTCCGGGACGGAGGCTTTGATGCGGTGGTCTGTACGCATGTATTTGCGGCAACGATGCTGACTGACGCCGTGCGGCGCCATGGACTTCAGATCCGGACAGGCGTGGTGGAGACCGACTATACAAATACTCCGGGCGTGGAGGCCAGCGAACTGGACTGGTATTTTGTGCCCTCGCCGGTACAACGGCTGACACTCAGCGAGCTGGGCGTGCCGGAGGAGAAGATCGTGGCCGCAGGGATTCCGGTGCGGCGGCAGATGCTGCAGCGGCACAGCAAGGAGGAAGCCCGGGCGGCGCTCGGCATGGATCCGGCACGGGCGCAGCTGCTGGTTGTCTCCGGGAGCATGGGCTGCGGCCCAATCCCGGAGCTGCTTGCAGCGCTGCTGGCAAAAAAGGATGAGACGGTGGACGTGACGGTTGTCTGCTCGACCAACGAGCGGCTGCGGAACCAACTGGAAGCGCGCTGCGCGGGCCGGGCGGATGTCCGGATTCTGGGGCATGTGGAGAATATGTCGCTGCTGATGGACAGTGCGGACGTCTATCTCACAAAACCCGGCGGGATCAGCACGACGGAGGCCGCCATCAAGGGGCTGCCGCTGGTGTTGATGAACACGGTTGGCGGATGTGAGAGCTATAATTTACAGTTTTTCCAGCGCGCCGGGGCCGCGTGGAGCGGCGAGAGCGTGGAGCAGGTTGCAGATGCGGCGGTCTGCCTCTGCCGGAGTGAGGCACTGCGGGAACGGCTGAAGGAGGGGCTGGCAAAGATCGCCTCCGGAAACCGGCCGGATCGCATCGTGGAGGCCATGACGCGCGAAGGATGAGACTTGCCAAACGCGGAAAATCTGCTATAATGGGCGTCGTATCAAGCGGCGCCCGGCGGGCGCAAAAGGAGCGTCTATGAAGATTTTTGTGGTCGGGAGCGGCGCTTGGGGCACAGCCCTGGCGATGCTGCTGGCGGGAAACGGACATACGGTATCACTGTGGACCAGAACGGAGGAAAAAGCCGGCCTCATTCGCACAACGCGCTGTAACCCTGCACTGACCGGTGTGCGCGTGCCGGAGGAAATTCGAATCACGGCGGCGCTGGAGCAGGCGGCGCAGGCAGAACTGGTGCTCTATGCGGTGCCGAGCTTCGCGCTGCGCGAGACGGCGCGGGCCATTGCGCCCTGGCTTCCGGAAGGGGCCATTCTGGTCTCGGCGACGAAGGGGATTGAACGCAGCACCAATGCGCGGATGACCGAAATCATTGCGGAATACGCCGGACCAGGGCATCCGATTGTGGCACTCTCCGGGCCGACGCACGCCGAAGAGGTTTCACGCCGAATGGCGACAGGCTGCGTGGTGTCCAGCCGCGATCTGGAGGCGGCCAAACTGGTACGCGGCGTGTTTATGAACGAAGCATTCCGCGTCTACGTCAACGATGATGTGGTCGGTGTGGAGCTCTGTGGGGCGTTTAAGAACGTCATTGCGCTCGGCGCAGGGATTCTGCGCGGCATGGGCGCAGGCGACAATCTGCGGGCGATGTATCTCACGCGATCGATCTCAGAGATCTCGGCGCTGAGCATGCTGCTCGGCGGGCGGCGGGACACCTGCTTTGGCCTGGCGGGCGTTGGGGATTTGATTGTGACGTGCTTTTCCGAGCACAGCCGGAACCAACGGGCCGGATTTTATATCGGGCAGGGCGAGAACGTTGACGAGGCGCTGCGCCATGTAGGCGCAGCCGTCGAGGGCTATTATGCCGCAGACAGCATCGAACACCTTGCGCGGGAGCTGCGCATCGACATGCCAATCTGCTCGGCCATCTATCGCGTGCTCTACAAGGGCCATCCGGCAGCGGAAGAGATCGGGCCGCTGATGCGCAGGGCAGGCTTTTCGGAATTTCGCCAATAAAAAGCGCCCCGACAGAATTGGCGAACACGCATAAGGACAACAAATAACCGCTTAGAGCAAGAACCGGCAGCAGTCACTTGACTGTTGCCGGTTTCACTGTGTAGTTATAGTCGCTATATGCCGCGAGATAGCTGAAGCAGAACCAGAAGCCGTCGCGCGCAAGTAGCTTTTCCCGCAAGGCATCGGCTTTTTCCGTCTCGCCATGCGTTTCCAGCAGTACGCACAAACCATAAGCGGTCATGGCAAACTGCAGATCGTCCTCTTCCGTGTCCAACTCTGCCAGCATATCCTCCATCGGCGCAAACCCTGCCGACACGCGCATGGCTTTTTCATACGCCGTGTGGTGGCCGACGTACAGATCGGGACGATAATGCTGCTTCAACGTTTTTTGTGCCTCGTCCGCTTTTTCAGCACGAAGCTGCGAAAGTACCAGCCAGTAGACATCCGCAATATACATATCGTCGTCCTGCGGCGCGATGGCGAGAGAATCTGCAAACGCGCGGATTGCGTCGTCATATTTCCGCATCAGATAGTGCGCCATACCGATGCGATAGCGCGACATCACGCTCATGCCGTCCGCCTGTTCGCAGCGCGTATAATCCGCGAGCGCCCGTTCAAATTGCAGCGTATCGAGATACTTGGGGCCGCGCTTGCGGTAAGCTTCCATGCGTTCCGGCTCCAGCTTGACTGCCTGCGTCAAAGCGTCGATCGCCTCCCGGAAACGCAGCTGCCAGCACAGCGCGTCTGCCAGCTCCAGAAGAGTTTCATACGTCTGCGGTTTTGCGCGGCAGTCGAGAATTTCGTCCGTATCGGCAAGCCCATGCGGCAGATTCTGAAACTGACTTTCGTGCGACGCATGAACGTCTGCAAAGTATTTTCCCATGTTACCCCTCCGAAATGGTTTCTTTTCTGGCGGTCAACCAGAGACTGATCAGGTAAAATGCCAGACACAGCAGCATGACGCACACGCCGGGGGCCAGCAAATACTGATACGCGCCCCGCAGAAACGCGCCGCGCTTATACGCAAAATTGACCATCGTCCCCCAAGTTGGGCGATAGAGATCGCCAAGCCCCAGAAACGAGAGCGTCGACTCCATCATAATGCAGCTGTTCACCCCAAGCAGGAAGCGCGAGAGCAGCACGTCCGACAGGTTCGGCAGGATGTGCCGCACGGCAATATGGGCGCGGCTGTAGCCGAGGATCCGGCAGCTTTCGAGAAACGGCTGTGTGTGCAGCTGCAAAACCTTTGCGCGCACCGCGCGCGCTGTGCCGACCCAGCTGAACGCCGCAATCAGGACGATCAGGTGCACGGCAGAGCTTCCCAAAAACGTCGCCAGAACAATGAGCGTAATGAGCTTTGGAAGCAGAACAAAAATCTGAATCAGGCCATTGAAAATCTGCCAGATCCAGCCGCGGAAGCTCCCCAAAATCCCGATACCCGCCCCCAGAATCAGCGTCAGAATACTGCTCAAGACGCCGACCAGCAGCGTCTGCCGTGTGCCATAAACAAGCTCGGTCAAAATATCATAGCCCATCGCGTTTGTGCCGAGCAGATGCTCCCGGCTTATGGGGAGCCACTTCGTGAACAGCTCTTTTTGTCCGTAGCTCGTAAAAAGTCCGGGTGCAAACGCGGAGAGCGCAAAAACGGTCAGCAGCAGGAATCCCAGAATGAGCGGCAAAAGTCCTTTTTTTCTCATCCTTTGCCCTCCAATCTCCGCTTGGGGTCAAGGAGCAGACACAAAAAATCGGTAAGCAGAATCGACAGCACCATGATGCACGTCGTCACAAACAAAATGCCCTGCATGAGCGGATAATCGAGCGTATAGACTGCCTCCGTCAGCAGCGAACCCATCCCGCCGATGGAGAAAATTTTTTCGATCACGACCGAGCCGCCTACGCAGAGCGACACGCTCATGCCGAGCATCGTGAGAAACGGCTGCACGATCGAGCGCAGGAGATAATCCCGGCGGATGACGCTGTCCGGAAGGCCCCGCTGCTTTGCGTATAAAATGTCCTTTCCGTCCGACGCGCTTGCAGCCATATTGCGCACGAGCAGATACCGGCTGGGAAGCGCCGCCAGCGTTAAGGTTCCGACCGGCAGCAGCAAATGCAGAACTCTGTCCCATACATGCCCAGCCGTACCGCGCACAGCCTCCGGAGAATTGAGACCGGCATAGGGCAGCCACCGGTTTTGAAAGCAGAACACGATCATCAGTCCCAGTCCAATTAAAAACGTCGGCACGGCGTTGAGGATAATCAGTGCTGTTGTAGAAAAGCGGTCGGCAAGCGAATCCTTTTTGTACCCGCACCGAAGTCCCCAGAGAAGGCCAATCCCCGCCGAAAGCAGCACCGCCGGAACCGTGATTTGCAGCGTATAGCCGATCTTTTCGCCGATGAGCGCCGAAACAGCGGCATCCTTTTTATACGAATACCCGAGCGTCCCGTCCAGCAGCGACCGCAGATAGAAGCCAAACTGCGCCGCAAGCGGTTTGTTCAGATGCAGCGCGTCCTCATAGAATGCCACCTGTGCGGGCGTCATATCCTGCTCGGAAAAGCCCGTCAGGTACGCCACAGGGTCGCCGGGCAGCAGCCGCGGCAGGAAAAAATTCAGAACCACGACCAGCAGAAAGCACACGAGCGCGAGCCGCATATTTTTTCTGTAATCCTTCACGCCCGCACCTCTTTCAGCCGGTGGTCTTCGTCAAACGCATAGACCGTATCACAGTAAAAATCCGTCAGCGCCCGGTCGTGGCTGATGAACAGCACAGACCCGCCATTGGGAAGCATCTGCGCCTTTACAAGCGTCAGAAGATTTGCCTGCGTGGACACGTCCAGCATCGATGTTGCTTCATCTAAAATCAGAAGCTTCGGGCGTAAAAGCAGGCAGCGAGCCAGCGCCACACGCTGCGCCTCGCCGCCGGAGATCTGCCGCGGCAGATGGGCAAGAATTTTAGGCGGCAGCTGCATCTGCGCCAGAACATCTGCAATCAGCGTTTCTGCCGCTTTCTTATTTTTTGCCAGATGATGATAGGAAATCAGTTCCCGCAGCCCTGCGCCGATTTTCTGCGATGAGTCGAGCGTGGCATACGGCTGCTGATACACCATCTGGATGGCAAGGCCGCACTTTCTGTCATACGCTTCTTTTTTGGATAAGAGCAGCTGGCCGTCGAGAAAAATCTCCCCCGCGTCGGGCGCTGTCACGCCGCAGAGAATTTTTGCAAGCGTCGATTTTCCGATGCCGCTCGCGCCCAATATGCCGATTATACTTCCGTCTGGAATGGTCATAGAAACATCATCTAAAACCTTCTGGTTACCGAACGATTTGCAGCAGTTTTTGATCTCAAGCATGGCAGCACCACCATTCTGACATTCCGACCGTATGTTTTTGCATCACGTCGTTCAGACAGGCCGCATTCGCCTCCGAGCAGCGGGCGTAAAACGGACAGCCGGATACGCCCTCGCGCAAAACTGGCGATGGCTGCATCCCGTTTGCGACCTGCGCGGCCAGAAGCGCCTTTGTGTACGGGTGGCGCGGAGCGCGCAAGACCGTGCTGGATGCGCCCGTTTCCAGCATTCGCCCGCCGCACAGCACCAGAACCCGGTCACAGCGCGAGGCGACGGAAATGTCGTGTGTAATAATAAGCTTCGCTGCATCCGGGAAAATCGAATCCAGGAGCGCGAAAAACTGCGCCCGCCCGGCTTCGTCCAGTCCGTTTGTTGGCTCATCCGCAATCAGAAGCCGCGCCCGGGAGCAGGCCGCCAATGCGATTGTTACGCGCTGCGCCATGCCGCCGGAGAGCTGAAAGGGATACTTGTCCAGAACCGTCTCCGGCGCATCAAAGCCCGCAAGACGCAGCTTTTCCGCCGCCAATGCCGGAAAATCTTTGCGCGGCAAGCCGAGCTTTTTCAGGCTGTCATAGAGCTGCTTGCGCACGGTACGCACGGGAAGCAAAAACTCCGCGCCGTTTTGCGGAATATATACAAGCTTGTCGCCGCGCAGTGTTTGCAGCTGTTTGCCGGTTGGGAGCGGCGCGCCGTCCAGCTGGACACATCCGCTTTGCATCCGCACGTTCGAGGGGAGAAGCCCCAGAATCGAGAGCGCCAGCATGGTCTTGCCCGATCCGGTTTCCCCGATGACTGCCAGCCGCTGCCCGGATGTTAATGAGAAAAAAACGTTCTGCAAAAGCACGCGTTCGCCGTGCGAAAGCTTTGCGGAGATCATACCGCAGGCGTAAGAGAACGCCGGAAGTATTTCAGCTGTGGCCATCGGCGTTCCCTCCCTTCGCAATTTCCATTATTGTACCGTATCCGGACGATGTGCGTAACCCTCCCCGGGGGATAATTTTTTAGGGCATCACCGCACAATTGTGTCTGCGTGCCAAATTGTGCGGTGACGCCTTAGAAAAACGCGGAGATTTCCGAAGAAATCCCCGCATTGGAAAGGAATCTTGATTATTTTGCCGTGATCGAGAACCAGGTGTTTGCGTTGTTGAGTCCAAATACCGCGTCTACGGTGAAATTCTCATACGCTGCATTATGGACAAGGATCTGGCTGTCCCAGTAGAGGGCAATGAACGGTGTATGTGCAGCATACCAGTCCTGCAGGCTGCCCGCCGCAGCAGTGTATTCCTCCACGGTTTTCGCTTCGCCCATCGTGGAAAGAATCGCCTGGAAGTCTTCGTCAAACACCTGACAGCCGCCCTGCACGGGGTGCGTGCCGTCGACGTAAATGGAGGCAAGGCCGTTCTTCATGCCCATACCGGCAGCCGTGTAGCCGTAAATCGCCGCTTCCATGGTGATATTGTTCTCAGAGAACTTGTTGCTGGTCTTGGCGTTGTAGCTGTCGCCGTCCAGCGTTTCGAGATCCACCTGAATGCCGAACTGCTCAAGCTGCGTCTTGACAAGCTCTGCATAGCCGACGTGGGCTTCCTTGCCTGCGTTGCAGGTGAGCGTAAAGGTGCAGACCTCGCCAGAGTCATTCACATAGAAGCCGTCCGCATTCTTTTCTGTGTACCCGGCATCCGCCATATACTGCGCGGCTTTGTCCAGATCCTGACCGAGCGCCTCAGTCTCCTTATAACCCACGGTCACGGGCGGCACGAAGCCGCGGTTGGGGTTCGAGGCATAGGCGCTGCCGAATACGGTGCGGAAGCTGTCATAGTCCAGCGCGTAGGAGACTGCCAGCCGGAGATTCTCATCCGCAAAGAGACCGTTCGCGTTGTTGAATGCCAGCACCGCCGGGGCATTCGCCGCCGTGACGGCTTCGAGCGTCAGCGCATCGGTCGCAGCCAGCACATCCTGATACGAACCGGAAACGCCCGTGGAGTATGCCC
>USLX01000009.1 GCA_900555665.1 uncultured Eubacteriales bacterium
ACAATTCGGCAAGTCGATTCGACGAGAGATTTTTCGTCAAGTCAAGATTTGAAAATCGCAGGATTGACGGAAAAGATCCATCGAAGCGCGCGGACGCAATTGTGTGGTGCTGCCATAAAAAAGCTCCTCCGGATGGGGGAGCTTTGGTCTGCTCGCGCTTTTTCCATCTGACGTCAGCGGACGGAGACGCCGGGGAGCCAGGATGGGAATACAGCGGTTTCACAGGGACATAGCGTGCAGCTCTCAGGGGTGGAGGTAGGTGCGCACCACACGCGGAGAGAGTGCCGCGGTCAGCCCGCAGCCCTCGTCGCCGCCGATGAGCAGCGCAACCTCCTGCGAGGGCAGGCAGTTGCCGAAACGGTCATAGCCGAAGAAGACGGCTTCGTCGCCGGGGCGGCAGTCGGCGCCGGTGACGTCGACCAGGCACTGGTCCATGCAGCAGGCAAGCAGCCGGCAGCGTTTGCCGCCGATGAGCACCGGGGCCTTCACGGCGGCAAGGGCCTGGTTCAGCCCGTCGCCATAGCCGACGCCGACGGTTGCAATCCGGGCGTCCTGCTCCAGCGTCACGGCGCCGCCGTAGCCGAGACGATCCCCCGCCCGGCGCGCGGCAACCATCGTCACATAGCTCCGCCAGGTGGAAACCTCCGCAATCGCACCGGTGGGAGCGGTGGGACTGTCCATAAACAGGCGGCGTCCGGCGCGGACGGCGTCGAGGCAATACTGCGGATAGCGCTCACTGGCGGCGGAGCAGGCCATATGGCACAGGCCCGGTTCGATCCCTGCAGCCGACAGCGTATCGAGCGCGGCCCGATAGAGCTCGAACTCCCGTGCGCAGAGCGCGGCGTCCGCCGTATCGGAAAAGTGCGAAAATGTGCCGGTGACGCGCAGCGAAGGCGCGTTTTGCAGCTCGTCCAGCAAGGCGCCCAGCGCCTCCGGGGCGAAGCCGATGCGGTGCAGGCCGGTATCGATCTTCAGATGGAGATTGGCCGTTTTGCCGAGGGCACAGGCGGCTTGTTCCAGCTCCGCGGCAAAGCCGGGGCGGCCGCAGGTGAGCGTCAGGCCCGCGTCCACGGCGGCAGGCAGCTGCCACGGCAGGGCGCAGCTCATGACGAGGATGCCGTCGCGGATCCCGGCGGCGCGGAGCGCCAGGCCCTCAGAGACATGTGCCACCGCAAAGCCCGCAACCGCGTCCAGGCCGCTGAGCGTGCGGGCGATCTCCGCCGCGCCGAGGCCGTAGGCGTCGCATTTGAGCACGGGGAGCAGCTTTGTTCCGGCGGGAAGCGCGCGCACAATGGCCGCCGCGTTGCGCCGCAGGCGCGCCAGATCCGTTTCCAGGACGGAATTATTCATAATATTCATCTGTTTATTCATTTGCATATATTCATTCCTGTTTGCATGCCGCAGACAGAGACGGCCATGCCATCCCGC
The DNA here is from genome assembly GCA_900555665.1 of uncultured Eubacteriales bacterium. GTDB lineage: Bacteria > Bacillota > Clostridia > Oscillospirales > Oscillospiraceae > CAG-170. The sequence goes on from USLX01000009.1 coordinate 1,429, forward strand.
AGGGAGGGTCATGGCCGCCGGGTTTCCGCGGCTGCGATCTATTTTTTCTTTATTATAGAGGGGAAAAGGCGCGGTTGCAAGCTCTTTTTTCCCGCTTTGGCAGTTCGCACAAAAAGGGGCGCGAAGAAGCTGTATAAAATATGAATATTTTTGCTTGACTTTGCATGAATAAACGTTGTATACTGTCAGCATCACGAAAACATGCAACGCATCACAAAATATGGTGAATTTGAAAAGGAGATTCCAATTATGAAAAAGCTGCTTGCACTGACGCTGGCCGCGCTGATGGTATTCGGCATGGTGGCCTGCGCGTCCAACACCGATTCCACCCCCGCTGACACCTCCGCGCCTGCTGATTCCCAGACCACGGAACAGGCCGACGCCTCCACCGAAGCCGACGCTTCCTCCGAGTCCACTGAGCAGGCCGACGCCCCCGCCGAGACGCTGATCTTCGGCACGTCCGCCGACTATGCTCCGTTTGAGTTTATGTATCCGGACGACAATGGCGACATGGTCTACGGCGGTATCGACGTGTCCGTCGCCGAGTACATTGCCGACTACACCGGCAAGACCCTCCAGACCGAGAACATGGCCTTTGACTACCTGCTGGCCTCCCTCCAGAAGGGTGATTTCGACATTGTCATCGCTGCCATGGAAGCCACCGATGAGCGCAAGGAAGCCGCCGACTTCTCCGATCCCTACTACACCGACTATCCGCCTATGATCCTCGTCAAGAAGGAAAACGCGGACAGCTATAAGACTCTGGCCGACTTTGAAGGCAAGTCCGTCGGCGCGCAGACCGGCACGACCAAGGCCGACATCGTCACGAACGACATGCCCGGCGCGAACCTGGTAGCCCTTCAGCTTGTGACCGACCTCATCAACCAGCTCATGTATGACAAGGTTGACGCCGTGGTTGTCGACGGCAGCGTTGCCAACCAGTATGTGGCTGAGAACGACGATTTTGTCATCGCTGAAGCTTCCAGCGAGCTTGGCGCGGCGGAACCTTACTGCGTCGCCGTGCAGAAGGGCGACCCGAAGGGGCTGCTGCCCGGCATCAACGAGGCCATCGCCAAGATCAACGAGGAGAACAAGATTGAGGAGTTCATCGCCCTGGCCGATTCTCTGAGCGGCGTGGCCGAGGAAGTGTCCGCCGACACGCCTGCCGAGGGTTAAACGGCGCTCCCGGATCCATTGCCTGAGGGCTGGATCGCGTGTCTCCAATTCCATTGTCATTCCATTTTCCTGCGCGAAGTGCAGGGCCACTGCGGCCTTGCACTTTGTGTGCGTCTTTCCCCCAAACACAGATAGAAAGGAATTTTGCCCATGTGGTGGAGCAACCTGTTCGTCGATATGAATAAGGCGAACTTCTTCAATTTCTCCTTCCTGCCCAAATATGCCACTTCGTTTGTGCGCGGGTTGGAATACACGCTGCTGTTGGCCGTGGTGTCCGTGCTGCTGGCCGTGATCCCGGCGCTGCTGCTGGCCCTGATGCGGCTGAGCCGCAATCGCGTCGTGCGGAGCGTCTCGGGCGCATATATCGCCGTGTTTCGGTCGACGCCGCTGCTGGTGCAGCTGTCAATCATCTATTTCGGCCTGTTCGGAGCCATCTCGATCCCGCGTGTGACGATCCTCGGCTTTGTGGATATTTCACGGTTTATTCCGGGCGTTGTGGCGCTGGCGCTGAACAGCTCGGCTTATGTGGCGGAAATTTTCCGGGCGGGCATTCTGGCCGTCGACCAGGGGCAGACGGAAGCGGCGCGGTCGCTGGGCCTGTCCGGCGCGGCATCCATGCGGTTTGTTGTGCTGCCGCAGGCGATTAAAAACGTGCTGCCGGCGCTGGCCAACGAAGTCGTGACGATGGTGAAGGAATCGTCCATCTGCTCGATGCTCGGCATGGAGGAGCTGATGTTCGGCGCAAAGGCTGTGGCAAGCGCGACGTATGTCTCGCTGGCTCCCTATACGCTGGCCGCACTCATTTATTTCTGCATCAATTATCCGGCCAGCAAGGGCATTGAAGCCGTGGAAAGGAGGATGCGCCGTGGCGACAAGCACTGAACTGATCCGCGTGGAACATGTGGTCAAGGACTTTGACGGCGGGGCCGTGAAGGCGCTCAACGACTGCAGCCTGACCATCCGCAAGGGCGAGGTCGTGGCAATCATCGGGCCGTCCGGCTCCGGAAAATCGACGCTGCTGCGCTGCCTCAATCTGCTGGAGACACCGACGTCGGGCTCCGTCTGGTTCGACGGTGTGGACATCACGGACCGGAAGATCAATCTCGATCTGCACCGGCGAAAGATGGGCATGGTGTTCCAGCACTTCAATCTGTTTCCGAACATGACCGTCCTGAAAAACCTGACGCTTGCACCTGTCCATCTCAAGCTCATGGGAAAAAGCGAGGCCGAGGGGAAGGCCCGCGGGATGCTCGCGCGCATCGGCCTGCCCGATAAAGCCAATGCTTACCCCGCGATGCTCTCCGGCGGACAGAAGCAGCGCATCGCCATCGTGCGGGCGCTGATGATGCAGCCCGAGGTCATGCTCTTTGACGAGCCAACGTCCGCACTCGACCCGGAGATGGTCGGCGAGGTGCTCGATCTGATGCGCTCTTTGGCGGAGGACGGGATGACGATGGCCGTGGTGACACATGAGATGGGCTTTGCCCGCGAAGTGGCCAGCCGGGTCATTTTTATGGATGGCGGCGCGATTTTGGAGGAGAATACGCCGAACGAGCTGTTCGACCATCCGCAAAACCCCAGGACGCAGGCATTTTTGTCCAAGGTGCTTTGATTTTTTGGCGGCGCAGCGAAGGCTGCGCCGCTTTTTTGTATCCAGGGTGTATCTGAAACTGCCAACGCACCCGGACAGCGGTTCTTTTTGCACTGAGCTGCGTCATTTTTCCTTGAAATACGACAGGATTCCTGCGAAAAAATGTCTTGCGCAGCGCGAAAATTCCTCGCTGCCGGTCACATCATGAGTTGGAAGAATACACCCTGGACGGTGAACGAGCATCCAAACCTCAAAAAACGAAAGGAAGTGAACCACAATGGCCAGGAAGATATTGGAGATCGGCAAAGATGTTTTGATCGTGATATTGGCGCTGGCCATCGTGGTTTTGACGCTGCTGGCCCTTCCAACCAAGACCATTACCTCGACGCCATGGCTTGCGGCCATTCTGCGCCCGGTTGCACCGCTTTTTGGCCTTTCGCAGTCTGAGCTGACCTACACGGGCGAGGTTGTGCCCGATGAGCTGCATGGCGCGGCGCAGCCCATTGCCATCTCCGTCTGCAGTGAGGCCGGGCGCATGAGCGCGCAATATGATTTTGCCGCGCTCGACACCGCTTTTGAACAGCTCGGCGGCTATCTGGCCCAGGCGCTCGACGGCGCGCAGGGCGGGAGCACGGTCTCCCGGCAGGAGCTTTTGCGTGCGCTGGCAGGCCCCAGCGTCGCCTTCGGCTATCCCGCGCTGCTCTCACCTGCCGTAGTGGCGGCCTGGCTGAATGCCTCTGCGCCCATGCTGCCGGAGGCACGGTGGTTCATTCTGGCCGTTGAGAACGGCGGCGTGACGCTCTATCTGGCCGGGGACGAATGTTACCGCTGCCAGACGGCGCTCGCGCCGGCCGCGCTCGCCGCTGCGCTGGAGGAATATCAGCCGGACGGCAGCTTCTTTGCCTTTGAAGACGAGGCCTATTCCCGCGCGGCGCCGCTGAGTCTGATTACACCGGGCGCATCTTTGACGGATGCCGTCGCGGTCAATCCCTGCGAGGCCCGGTTTATCTCCTCGCTGGCCTCCAGCCTGGGGTTTAACCCCTATGGCGATGCCAAATATGTTGACCCCTCCGGTGCAACGTCTTTTACCGAGACCACCCACGCGCTCTCCGTTACGGCGGCCGGGCGCGTCCAGCTCCGGGTTTCTGAGCCGCTGGAGCGCTTTTCCAGCGCGGCGGATACCCTTGAGAGCCGCATCGAGGCTGCGCGGGAGCTTTTGGCTACCATGACCGGCGGCACGACCGGCGAGGCGCGGCTCTATCTGACCGGCGTGACGGAAAACAGCACGCAGACCGTCTGCACCTTTGCCTATTACCTGGCCGGCGTCCGCGTCTCGTCCGTTGAGCCGGCGGAGGTTGTCTTCGACGGTATGCAGATTACCCGCGCCACGGCGACGCTCCGTACCATCCAGCCGACGGCGGCCCGCGCGGCACTGCTGCCCGCAGCCCAGGCGGCGGTGATTTTGCAGCGCGGGCAGGCGCTGACGCTTTGCTATGTCGAGCGCGCCGAGGGCGACCTCACCGTGGCCTGGAAGGGCTGAATCCCACGAAAAGGAGGCGGCGGCCATGTCCGGTGCCCGGATCAAAAACCTCATTTTGTTGATTCTGGCGCTCGCCGTCTGCTTTTTGCTGCTGGCGGTGGTGCCCGGCAAGCTCTCAGCCAGTCATGAGGAGACGGCCATCCATGAACAGCTGACCGAGCTGCTCGCTGCCTACGGTGTCACCCTCGACCCCGAGGCGCTCGGACAGAGCGAGATTCTCTATACCGTGGAGCTCGGGGGGGCGGACGCGGCGGGCGTGGCGGCGGCGCTGCTTGGCACGGAGGGAGCGCTGGATGCGCAGTCGACGCGCTATGAGCTGCTCTATTCCGCGTCCACCGGCACGGTTTTGTTCAGCCGCAGCGGCGTTTTGCATGCGGAGCTCTGCGTGCCGATTTCCGGCAAGTCCTATGAGCGGGATCTCCAGCGCCGTCTGCGCGGCATGGGCTATGCCGTCTGGCAGACGCTCCCGGCCGTCCGGCAGGAGGACGGCGTCTATGCGCTCACCGTCACGCAGGCCCTTCTCGGGCAGCCGCTGTTTGGCGCGCAGCTGACCTTTTCCTATCGGGACAGCCAGCTCGTCGCGGTGGACGGATTGTTCTATCCCGAGACCGAAAACCCCACCCGCGTCTCTGAGGAGAGCTGCATCTCCTGCGCGGATGCGCTGCTGCAGATTCTCGCCAGCCGCGATGCGACCGGCTGGGTCGGCAGCCAGATTACTGCCGTTCGCCAGGGGTATCTCCATGCCGAAACAGCCACTGCCGCCCTGCGCTTTACGCCTGTCTGGCGCGTGGAGACCGACACGGTGGTCTTTTACGTCAACGGCATCACGCGCGAGGTACGGCAGGCCGAGCGGAGAGACGAAGCGTTCGGCATCGTCAAATCTCAATGAGATTCTTAGGGGGTATTCTTCCAACTGCCAACGCACCCGGACAGCGGGCCTTTTCACGCTGAGCTGCGTCGTTTTTCCTTGAAATACGACAGGATTCCTGCGAAAAAATGTCTTGCTCAGCACAAAAATTCCTCGCTGCCGGTTACATCGCCAGTTGGAAGAATACATCCTGGGAACTTGTTGCTGATTTGTCATTTTTTCTTTACTTTACCGCCGTGGTGTGGTATGCTATATAGTAGCGGCTGAAACTGACCGCATTGGTCTGCATTGGCAGGGCTCAAACGCGCGCTTTTGCAGATACTGACTTTAGAACTTACCAAAGAGGGCTTTAAATTTGGTGAAATATGTCGTACAGGGCGGCCAGCGGCTGGAAGGCGCTGTCGCGATTTCGGGCGCAAAAAACGCCGCCGTGGCCATTCTTCCGGCCACGCTGCTGGTGGATGGTGTGTGCCGGATCGAAAACGTGCCGGACATCTCCGACGTCCGCCTGCTCCTTGAAATTTTGAATAACATGGGCGCGAAGATCCGCCGCCTCGGGCGCAATGTGCTCGAGATTGACTGTTCCCACGCCCGCAACGCCACGGCCCCCATCGAGCTTGTGCGCCGCATTCGTGCATCCTATTATCTCATCGGCGCGGAGCTTGGCCGCTTCGGCCACGCGCGCGTTGCGATGCCCGGCGGATGCAACTTCGGCGTCCGCCCGATCGACCAGCACATCAAGGGCTTTGAGGCGATGGGCGCGAGTGTCGAGCAGGAGGGCGGCTATGTCTGCGCGGATGCACCGGCGGAAGGGCTCGGCGGCGGGCATGTCTATCTCGACATTGTCTCTGTCGGTGCGACAATGAACATTCTGCTGGCGGCAGTGCTGTGCGGCGGGATGACCGTCATTGAAAACTGCGCGAAGGAGCCGCATATTGTCGACCTGGCGAACTTCCTGAACGCGATGGGCGCGAAGGTTTCCGGTGCAGGCACCGACGTCATCAAGGTGCGCGGCGTGAAGCGGCTTGGCGGCGGCAGCTATACCATCATCCCCGATCAGATCGAGGCCGGCACTTACATGGCCGCGGCTGCGGCCGTGGGCGGCAATGTCCTCATTGAAAATATTATCCCCAAGCATTTGGATTGTATTACCGCGAAGCTGCGCGAAATGGGCGCGCGCGTTACGGAATATGACGATTCCATCCGTGTGGAGTCTGGAAAACGGCTCCGCCGGGCGAATGTCAAGACGCTCCCCTATCCTGGCTTCCCGACCGATATGCAGCCGCAGATCGCGGTATGTATGGCGCTGGCCGAGGGGACGAGCCTCGTCACCGAGGGGATCTATGACAACCGCTTCCGCTACACCGGTGAGCTCAACCGCATGGGCGCGGCCATCCAGGTCGAGAGCAAGACGGCGGTGATCGATGGCGTGGCGCGGCTGCACGGCTGCGAGGTGCGTGCGTGCGATCTGCGCGCGGGCGCGGCGATGGTCATTGCGGCTCTCTGCGCCGAAGGCACGACCACGATTGAAGACGCGCACTATATTGAGCGCGGCTATGAAGATATCATCGGCAAATTCTCCGCCCTCGGCGCGCAAATCCGCCGTGTGGAGACGACAGAGCCCGTCCATGAGGACGCGGCGGGATAAATCAAACGACAGCCCCCTCCGGAAGGAGGGGGCTTTTTGAATCTGGAGATCCGGGGATGCCCTTGATGGCCGGAAGCAGTGTTTCTACTGATATTCCAGCGGAAGGAGCACGGGGCGAGGCTGTAATACTATTTTCTGATTCAATTCTTTCATCAGAAAGGTTCCGCCTTTGGCGTAACCGATTCCGTGATTTTGATAAAATCACGGAATCTCGTCTCATAATGATCTTCATATTAAAAACTTTCATTCCATGAATGAAAGTTTTTAATTGAATATCAGTATAAATCTCGCAAAAAGGGCCTCCCGGCGCGGGTGACGAAGGGACGTTTGCGCGGATTCGGGAGGGTGTGCGGGCGGAGGGGTGATTCGTTTCGGTTTTTACAGGTTCGCTGCGGGCGGAGCTTCTTAATTTTTCTTAATTCTGGTTGAAAGGTCTTCCACTGTCGGAAATTTGTGTTAGAATGGCCGCAAACTTACAAGGAGGAACCGGAATGTTGAAACGGATTTTGGCGCTGCTGCTGTGCGGCGTATTGCTGCTCGGCGTGCTTGCGGGCTGCGGAAAAAAACAGGAGACAGACGGAACGACCGACACCAAAACGGCCGGCACGGAGACGCAGAGCGACGCCACCGCGCTGAGCGCGAAATATGTCTATCAGGCGGAGTATCTGGAACTGCCGGTGAAGACGAACTACATTGACAAAAGCGCCGTCAGCGGCAATACACTCTTTTTCTACGCGCAGGTACAGGATGAGAGCTACGCCGCGGCGCGCGGCGACATGCCGGACTACACCCCCACCGTCGGCAAGCTGTTGACCTATGACCTCGACACACAGACCGTCGGCGAGACGGACTACTCCGGGAGCGAGGGCGAGAACTCGAGCACGAACGTCATGGCGCTCTGCGCCGCGCAGGACGGCGGCGTCTGGCTGCTGGAGCAGACATATACATACGCGGCTCCGGAGGCCTCTGCGGACGACGAAACCGCTGCGGAAGCGATTGAGAACAGTGCCGACGACTACGGCTACACCCCCTATGAGAGCCAGGTCAGCTATCGTCTGCTCCGCTTCGATGCGGACGGCAAGCAGACGTTTGAAGCCCCGCTCGATCTCTCGGCCTTCACCGAGGCCGGCGGCGACGAACAGCCCTATCTCGGCACGCTCTACGCCGACAGCAAGGGCTATCTCTACACCTCCGACTATCAGATCCTGATGGTGCTGGACAGCGAGGGAAAGACCGTCTGCGCGTTCTCAGACGAGAACGGCGGCAGCCTCTCGCAATACAGCGCGGACAAGATCGGCGCCATCACCTACAGCGCCGCGAGCGACGGCACGGCCCAGTCCGTCTTCAAGGTGCTCGACCCCGAGAAGAAGGCCTGGGGCGAGGAGCTGCCCCTGCCGAACAACGCCTGGAACATCTACCCCGGCAGCGGCGACTATGACCTCTACTACGACTACAACGGCAACCTCTACGGCTGGAAGGCCGAGACGGACGAGAGCGAAAAGGTTGTCGACTGGCTGGCCTGCGACGTGGATTCCAACAATCTCAACAGCTATACCGTCCTGCCCGACGGGCGCGTCTTTGCCGTCGGCGCGGACTACAACCGCTCGACCTACGAGCAGACCTGCGAACTGATCCTGCTCACACCGGTGGACGCCTCGGCCGTTGTGGAAAAGACCGAGCTGACGCTCGCCTGCATGAACCTCGACTGGAACCTGCGCGGGCAGATCGTCAAGTTCAACCGCGCGAGCGACAAATACCGCATCGTGGTCAAGGATTACTCGGAATACAGCAGCATGACCTATGAATCCGCCGGCAGCAACGGCACCATGGTCACCGAGAGCGGCGACGGCCTGACGAAGCTGAACACGGAGATCATGTCCGGCAACGTCCCCGATATGATCCTGACCGACGGCCTGCCCGTGCGGCAGTATGCGGCCAAGGGGCTGCTCGAAGACCTCTATCCCTACATCGATGCCGATATGGGCCGCGACGCGCTGATCACGCCGGTGCTGGACGCGGACAGTGAGGACGGCAAGCTCTATGAGCTGCCGCTGAGCTTCTCCGTCGTGACGGCGACGGGGCTGGCAAGCGTCGTCGGCGGCTATGATACCTGGACGCTGGCGGATCTGGAGGATGCGCGCTCGAAGCTGAATCCGGACGCGACGATCTTCAACGTCGACGCGACGCGCGCCAACGTCCTCTCCTACTGCCTGTACATGAACGCCGATACGTTCGTCGACTGGGAGACGGGCACGGCCAGCTTCGACAGCCCCGAATTCATCGACTATCTGAACTTCGCGGCTCAATTCCCGACGGAGTTCGATTACAACACGTTCGATTGGAACGATTATCAGTCGGACTCCGTCCGTATGCGCAACGGCGATCAGCTGCTCTCGATGTATGGCACGATCTACGGCTTTGAAAGCATCAGCGAGAACTTTGCCGAGCTGGGCGGCGACCTCTGCTACATTGGCTTCCCGAGCACGTCCGGCCACGATGGGAACAGCTTCTCCGTCTCCGCACCGATCGCCATGACGACGAAGTGCCGCGACAAGGACGGCGCGTGGAGCTTTATCGCCTCCGCGCTCACCGACGAGTATCAGGGCGACCAGTACTACTTCCCCATCACGAAGGCTGCATTTGAGAAGGCAGCGGAGAAGGCGATGGAGAAGTACTACGAATACGACGAGAACGGCGACATCCTGCTCGATGAAAACGGCGAACCGGTCGAGGCCAGCAAGGGCGGCTTCAGCTATGGCAACGGCCCGACGATCGAGATCTACGCCATGACGCAGGAGCAGTATGACACGGTCAACGGTCTCATTGAGAACACGAACCGCATCATGCGCTACGACCAGAGCCTGATGGAGATCATCAGCGACGAGACCGGCGCGTTCTTCGCCGGGGAAAAGACCGCCGAGGAGACGGCACGGCTCATCCAGAACCGCGTGCAGCTCTACATGGCAGAGCAGTCCTGAGGAGAGTTTGAAACAAAAAAACGCGCTCCGTCCGGCCCGCATTGCGGGCTGGGACGGAGGCGCGAAACGAAGATCGGAGATTGGATATCGAGTGCGGCGCCCTGAGATCGGGGCGCCGCGCTGGTTTTAATATTGGAATACACTCCCACCGACGAATTCCCGCACAATGGAATCGTGCGGCACATAGGGCACCTCGAGCGACGGCAGCTGCCGCACCACGTCCATCAGGACCGTCAGGCCCTTTTCCGCGATGAAGCGGTCGTCCAGATCCTCGGTAAACTGCGGCAGCTCCCGCAGGTATTTGGCCAGGATGCAGAGCTCATAGTCGTGGAAGGAGTCGATGTGGATGCTGGCGTTCGGCTTGTTCGGCTGAATATATTTCTGCTCGCCGGCGTTGACGCTCTGCGCACGCTCGACGGTATCGCGCAGGCTGTAGCCGCGGCCCTGATAGTCGCGGATCATCCGCCGCGCCACGCGAACCTGCTCCGGCCGCACGATCTGGTCGTCCGGCGTGATGATGCGGGTGCGCGGCGCGACATAGATGCCCGTCGCCCGGCTGCGCACCCGGTCGAACACGATGGGATTGAGCATGTGGATGCCCTCTGCGATTACAATGGCGTCCTCGCTGCCGGTCATGGGGGTATAGCCGCCGGTTTTTCCGGCTTTGAAGTCGTACCAGGGCACCTCCACGGTCTTCCCGGCGGCCAGGGCGTCGATACAATCGAGCAGCCGATCCCAGTTGACGCAGCAGGGCGATTCCCAGTCGTCCGCCTCCGGTGGGCGCTCATCCAGGGAGAGAAAGAAGTTATCCATGCTGAGCAGGCAGACCTTCACGCCCAGGTTTTCCAGGTAGGCCTTCAGGCGCATGGCCGTGGTCGTTTTGCCGGAGCCGGACGGGCCTGTCAGGCACACGAACGGTTTTTTCGGCTGCGCGGAGAGAATGGACGCGGCGGCCGCGCTGATTTTATCATGAAACACTTCTTCACAGCGCAGCACAAACTGCGTCTGGTTGCGCATGGCGAGAATGATATCCTCCAGGTCAATGACACGCATCGACGGTTCCTCCTTTTATTCTGTGGCGCTCTTGGCCACGCGTTCCTTCAGGCGCGTCTGCATCTTCCGCCAGAGCACGGCGAAGCAGATACAGTGTACCGCCGCGGTGATAAACCAGCTGATTGGGTAGGAGACATAGAGTATCTCCAGCGTGTGCACCCAGACGAAAATCGTCTTGATCCACACGATCCGCAGCAGGCAGGCACCGGTCAGACTCACGATCATTGGCAGCCAGGCAGCCCCCAGCCCACGCACCATGCCGCAGCAGGCGTCCATGATGCCGCACAGGAAATAGACCGTTGTTGTATAATAGGTGCGCACCATGCCGGCCTGGATGATGATGTCATAGGCCGGATCAGTTGCGGAGATGTAGATGCTGAGCAGCTGCGGGCCGAACACGGTGCTGATTGCGCACAGCGGCAGTCCGATGATCAAAACCGCCGCATTGCTCGACCAGAAGATTTTCCTGATCCGGTCGTAGCGCTGCGCACCGAGATTTTGGCTGGTGAAGGTGATGGCAGCGTGGTAGACCGAGTCCATGGCCGTATAGGTGAAAGAGGCGATGTTGGCCGAGGCGGTGTTTGCGGCGACGACGTCAGCGCCGAAGCCGTTGACCGCGCTTTGCACCATGACGTTGGAAATGTTGAAGAGCATGGTCTGCAGGCCCGCCGGAAGGCCGATCTGCAGCATCCGCACGGCCTCATCCTTGTAGATCCTGAGCTCCCGCAGCACGATCCGCGCCGGGCCGTTGAACCGGAGGAGGCAGCGCAGCACCAGAATCACCGAGATGACCTGCGAGATGACCGTTGCGATGGCCACGCCTGCCACGTCAATTTTGCAGACGATCACGAAAAACAGGTTCAGCAGCGCGTTGATCACGCCGGAAACGGTCAAAAAGACCATCGGGCGCTTTGTGTCGCCGTAGGCGCGCAAAATGGCCGCGCCGAAGTTGTAGATCAGCGTGAACGGCACGCCGAGAAAGTAGATCTTCAGATAGAGCGCGGATTTTTCCAGGATATCATCCGGCGTTGCCATCCATTCCAGCAGTGGACGGCTGAACACGAGGCCGATCAGCATCACAAGCAGCCCCAGCGCGATGCTCAGCGCGATGGCGCAGTGGCTCGCGCGCCGGACGCCCTCATCATCCCGGCAGCCCACGCGCCGCGCGATGAGAATGTTCACGCCGACCGAGATGCCGATGAAGGTATTGACGATCAGGTTGACCAGACTTGACGTTGCCCCGACTGCAGCCAGCGCCACGCTGCCGGAAAATTTGCCGACCACAATGACGTCCGCCGCGTTGAACAGCAGCTGCAGCATACCCGTTGCCGCCAGCGGCAGGGCAAACTGCAAAATTCGGGGCAGAATCGGCCCGTCGATCATATTCAGTTCCGTAGACTTGGGATTTGCCATGCTCTCCTCTCCTTTGCCGCAGGTTCCTGTATCATACGATGCTTTGATCGGAAATGCAATCCATAAAATCTGCAAATTGCGGCATTTCCAGGGGGGCGTGCGAAAATTCCATCCAATCGCCGCGCTCCGGGTGGAAAAAGCCGATGCGCTCGGACCAGAGGGCGATGCCGCCGGCCTCGCCGCGGCCATATTTCCGGTCGCCGAGCAGGGGATGGCCGTGTGCGGAAAATTGTGTGCGGATTTGGTGCGTCCGGCCGGTTTCCAGTGCAACGCGGAGCAGCGTTTTGTCGTCTTTCCAGGCAAGCGCGCAGAAACGGAGCCGCGCCTCCTTTGCTCCCGGCGTCCCCTCCGGCACGCAGCGCGTCATTCCATCATATGCCTCCCGCAGCAGCCAGTCACAAAAGCGGCCTTCGGCGGGCAGGGTGCCGTGGACAACAGCCAGGTAGTCCTTTTGAAAGCGGCGGGATTGGATCTGGCCGGAGAGGATGGATGCCGCCATCCGGCTGCGCGCAAACACCATCACGCCGCCGACCACCTGATCCAGCCGGTGCACCGTGCGGATGCAGGGGGTATGCAGCGCCTCGCGCAGGAGCTCCGGCATTCCGCCGGGCTCGTCTGTCGAGCGCACGCCGGACGGCTTCAGGCAGACCACGATCCGATTGTCTTCATAGAGTATGTGCATGTCAGGCTCCATCCGAAACAGCAATTTATTTTAAGCACCGCACAATTCGGCAAGCAGATTCGGCGAGAGATTTTTCGTCAAGTCAAGGTTTGAAACGTGCGGACGCAATTGTGCGGTGTTGCCTTTATTATAGCATACTTTTCACCCCTTTCCAGTCCGGATCGCAGCAAGTCTTAAAAATTCTTAAATCCCCTTGGAATTCAAAGAAAATATGCTACAATGTGGATGAAAAACAAGCAGGAGCGTGGATCTATGGAACAGACCATCCATATTCTCGTCGTCGATGACGAGCCTGATATCCGCAGAATTTTACATATTATGCTCGAGCACCAGGGCTATCAGGTGCAAGAGGCCGCCAACGGCCGGCAGGCGGTGGACTTTGTCCGGGAAAATCCGGACACCGATCTCATTTTGATGGACATTATGATGGCGGAGCTCGGCGGTGTGGAAGCCAGCCGGGAGATCCGGGCGATTTCTTCCGCACCGATCCTCTTTCTGACGGCCAAGAGCCAGGAGCGCGACATGCTCCAGGCCTACCAGTCCGGCGGCGACGACTATCTCGTGAAGCCCTTTTCAAGCGCGGAGCTTTTGATGCGTGTGGAGTCGCTCCTGCGGCGCTACCGCGTCTATAAGGGCAAGATCAACGGCAAAATTCTGCGGCAGGACATCGTCCTCGACGAGGAAAACCGCCGCGTCCTGCGCGACGGTGCGGCCGTGGAGCTGACGGAGACGGAGTTCGCCATTTTGCAGTATCTGGCCGCACAGAAGGGCAAGGTTGTCTCCGTCAACGAGATCTATGAAAACGTCTGGCACGAAAAATACATGCCGGCCTCCAACAATACCGTCATGGTTCATATTGTGAACCTTCGCAAAAAACTCGAGCGCAACCCGTCTGAGCCGCGCCTGATCCGGACCATCTGGGGAAAGGGGTATCAGATTGACTAAGCAGCAAATCTTTCGCTCACTGCGCATGAAGCTGCTTTTGATGCTGCTGTGCTCCATCCTTTGCGCCGTGGCGATGTATTTCCTTTCCGAGTGGGTGGGGCAGACGCTCATTGAGCGGCTCTATCTGAATGAGAAGGCCGTGCAGAAGCGCGAACGGGCTGTGGTGAGCGAGCTGCAGGCCTATGTGCAGGAAAACCACCTCGCCTCCCGTGACACCGACGCCGTGGCCCGCTGGTCGATGCGCAGGAGCGATACCTATATCATGCTCTATAAAAATCAGCGCCTCGCCTTCGAGGCCGGCTGGTGGGGCGTGGATGATGTGGATGAGACCGACGCGACATCCCTCATCTCCAACACAGCCGGGGTCTACCCGGTTTACTTCACCGACGGGCCCATGCAGGCGGTGGTCTATGATTTTTCTGAGAGCCGGTTTTATACGCTGACTACGATCATCAGCGTGGTGCTCGGCGCGCTTGTGCTCACGCTTTTTATGCTCAGCTATAACAGCGGCATCAGCCGCCGGATCGCAGCCGTTTCGGCGAAGGTCGAGCAGATCGGCCGCGGCGATCTGACCGCGCGGCTTGAAAAGCCACGCGGTTATGATGAACTGGGCAGGCTCACCGAGAGCGTCGAGCAGATGCGCCAGTCACTCCTGCACAAAACCGAGGAGGAGCAGAAGGCCCTGAAGCAAAACTCCGACCTCATCACCGCCCTCTCCCACGACATCCGGAATCCGCTCACGGCGCTGCTGGGCTATCTGGACATCATCCAGGCGCAGTCCGCGCAGCTTCCGCCGGATGTGGTGGGGTATCTGACGGCCTGCGAAGAGCGCGCAGGGCGCATCAAGCAGCTCACCGACGAGCTCTTCCGCTACAGCCTGCTCTTCTCCAACGACGAGCTGCCCATGCACCTCGAGGCCTATGATGCCTATGTGCTGCTGGAACAGCTGCTTGGTGAGGCGCAGGCCGAGCTGGAGTCCGCCGGCTTTGCAACGCGGCTGCTTCTGCCGGATACGTTCTGTAAGATCTGCGTTGACGTGCCGTATTTCAAGCGCGTCCTCGACAATCTGTTTGCCAATGTCCGCAAATACGCGGATCCGGCACAGCCTGTCTCCATTGCGGTTTTGCCCGAGGAAGAAACCCTGCATATCTGCATCTGCAACACCGTACGGGACAACCCGGGGCAGGTGGAGAGCAACAAGATCGGACTGCGCACGGCGGAGAAAATCCTCACGCAGATGGGCGGACGTTTTCTCCGTCATGAGCAGGATGGAAAATTTACCGCCGAGGCAGTTCTTCCCACCGTACGGGAAGAGGAAGATGGAACCAACAACCTTAAATATTCTTAAAAAAAGCACATGCCCCTTTTCTGGTTTGTAATTTCCTGCTATGATAGGGGGTACAAAGCGCGGATACTCCGCAGAAAGGAATGTGATTATGAAACATCGTATATTCGCCCTGTTTCTGGCGCTCGTTCTGCTGCTCGGGATTCTTTCCGGCTGCGGCAAGAAAAACGATACGAATTCCGACGGCACAAACGGCAGCAATACCGTCGTGACGCCGACGAAGAACGACCAGTCGCAGGTAACCTCGAAATACGCCTACAAGCCGACGTATCTGACTGTGCCCGCCGAGGTGGACAGCATCAGCGGGGTCTCGGCCAGCGGCAATACCGTCTGGTTTGCGGCCAACGTCAAAGACGGGGAGCAGACCGAGACCTATACATACACGGATGAAAACGGCGAAGAGCAGACCGAAACCTATACCTATGATACCTATAAGACGGTGCTCTACTCGCTCGACCTGGAGAGCCAGGTTTGCCAGGCCGTGCCTGACCTGACGCTTCCGGCAGTCGCAGAGGGCTGGGAGGGCAACAGCTATGTCAACAACTTCCAGATCATGAGCGACGGCAGCATCTGGATTTTCTGCATTGTCAATCAGTATAAGACCGAGCTGCCCGACGATTTTGACCCCGAGACGGACGACGAATGGCAGTATCAGATCAATGAGAACCGCACCACCATGGTGCATCTCGACGGCACGGGCAAGGAACTGACCCGCTTTGACCTGGTTCCGCCGGCCTCCGACGATGCCTCCGACGATGCCTCCGGCGGCGTAGATGATAACTTCGGCATTGCCCAGTATGAAGCCGCCTATCAGTCCAATATCTCCTCCGTCGTGGTTGGCGAAGACGGGACGATCTACGGCTATGACTGGCAGAACGTCTATCTCTTCGACGGGACCGGGGCCTGCACCGCCACGATCGAGGCCAACGAGTACAGCGGCAACCTCATGCGCTACGACGCGAACACCGTCGGCATGAATACCTACGTCTACGATCAGGAAACCGAGACCAGCACGAACTATTTTGTCCCGATCAACGCCGAGACAAAGGCCTTCGACAAGGAGGGGAAGGTCGAGCTGCCGAACTCCGCCTGGAACATCTATCCCGGCGTGGGCGAATATGACCTTCTCTACGACAACGACAGCAAGATCTTCGGCTACATCGCCTCCAGCGATACCTCCGAAAAGATCCTTGACTGGATGGACAGCGACATCAACCCGAACAACATGAATTCCTATTCCGTGCTCGATGACGGACGGGTGATTGCCTCCCTGAGCAATTGGGACGATGAAACGCAGGAAAACAGCAATGAACTGGTTCTCATGACCCGTGTGGATGCTTCGACACTGCCGGAAAAGACCGTTTTGACGCTCGCCTGCTTCTATCTCGACTATCAGATGCGCGGACGGATCGTGGAGTTCAACAAAAACAGCGACAGCTACCGTATCGTGGTCAAGGATTACTCCGAATACAATACCGACGAGGACTATACCGCCGGCATCACCAAGCTCAACACCGAGATCATGTCCGGTGTCATCCCCGACATGTTCCTGACCGACAATATGCCCATCGACCGCTATGCCGCCAAGGGCATTCTGACCGATCTCTATGCGCTCATTGACAGCGACTCCGAGCTCACCCGCGACAGCTTTGTCCCCGAGGTGCTCAAGGCCTGCGAAACCGACGGCAAGCTCTATAGGATGCCCGTGAGCTTCATGGTGCAGACGGCCTACGGCCTTTCCAAGGTTGTTGACGGCTATGACGTTTGGAACGTCGCGGCGCTGCAGGATGCGCTCAGCAAGCTGCAGGAAGGCGCCTATGCCTTCGATTTCTACAACACGCAGTCTGACATGATGAGCACCTGCATCGCCCGCAACCTTTCCGCCTTTGTCAACTGGCAGACGGGGCAGTGTTCGTTTGACAGCGAGGGCTTCATTGCGCTGCTGAACTTCGTGAAGACCTTCCCGGCGGAATTCGACTGGGATACCTATAACAACGAGCACAGCGGCGAATATTACGACGATGCGACCCTGATGAAAAACGGACAGAAGCTCCTCGCGCAGGTTTACATGTCCGGCTTTGAAGACTTCCTCTATACGATTTCTCAGATCGGCGATACGCCCATCACTTTTGTCGGCTATCCCTCGGAGGACGGCACCAGCAACCACCTCTTCTCGGTCGACACCCCCTTCGCCATCTCCGCGACCTGCCAGGCCAAGGACGTCGCGTGGACATTCCTGAGCGAGCTTGTCCGCAAGGACTGGCAGACCGGATATAACATCTGGAACTTCCCGGTGAACAAGGCTGCTTTTGACGAAAAGATGGAGCAGGCCATGACCGAGCAATACCAGACCGACGAGAACGGCGACCAGATCCTCGACGAGAACGGAGACCCCATCAAGCTGCCGAAGACCAGCTACTATACTGCCGAGGCAAGAACCGCCGATACGGTGTCTCCGCACGGCGGCCGCGTGGATATCTACGCGCTCAGCCAGGAGCAGGCGGACATGATTCTGGACGTCATCTCCAAGACCACCCGTGTCATCAGCTATGACGAGTCCATCATGAACATCGTCACCGATGAGGCCGCGCCCTTCTTCGCCGGTCAGGCGACCGCCGAGGAGACGGCAGCCGCCATCCAGAGCCGCGTGCAGCTCTACGTCGCGGAGCAGAGCTAAAGTTTCAAGCAGATAAAAAGCCCCCCTCTTCATAGAGGGGGGAAGATCGCCGAAAGGCGATCAGGGGGGAGAAATCCCCGCCGCAGCGGCAAAGGCTCCCCTTATAAAAGGGGAGCTGGCTGGCCGCAGGCCAGACTGAGAGGTTTGAACGTAACGATTTTGAAAACCTCTCCGTCATTTGCTTCGCAAATGCCACCTCCCCTGATCAGGGGAGGCTTTGCGGGCGACGATTGGTTGCCCGCTGGGCCGATACGGGCATCGGTCCCTACAAGGTGCAGTGCAAGACTGTCCGCCCTCAACACCTAAGACATTTACCCCAAGCAGGAAAGGATCGCCATGATCAAACTACCAATTCCCCACAGCTCCGGCCGGGGCGCGAAAACGCTCTGGAAAAATATGAATCTCAAGGTTCGGGATTTTCTGAATTCCATGTGCTTTTCGGGGCCAAGCTTTCTCGGCATGCTGATTTTCTATGTGGTCCCCTTTGGCGTGGTGATCTATTATTCGTTCATCGCCGGTGCGATCGACAACAGCTTTGTGGGGCTCAAAAACTATATCGCTGTGTTCAACAACAGCGCCTTCCGCATCGCCGCCAAAAACACGGCCGTCTTTTCCGGTCTCGCCGTGCCGCTGGCGGTGGTGCTCTCGCTCGTTCTGGCGCTGATGCTGGAGGCCAGAATCCCCGGCAAAAGCCAGTTCCGGACGTGCTTTTTAAGCCCGATGATGGTGCCGATTGCGTCCATCATCCTGATCTGGCAGGTGCTCTTTCACTCCAACGGCGTCATCAATGAATTTTTGATGGTATTCGGCGCCGATAAGATCAACTGGTTGAAGTCGGACTACTGCATGGTCGTCATTGTCAGCCTGTTCCTCTGGAAAAACCTCGGCTATAACATGATTTTGTTTATGGCCGCGCTCAACAACATCCCCAAGGAGCTGGTCGAGGCGGCAGAGCTCGACGGCGCGTCGGCCAGCTATGTGTTCTTCCACATCAAGCTGCGCTACCTCTCGCCGACGGTTTTGTTTGTGACGATCCTCTCCATCATCAACTCGTTTAAAATTTTCCGTGAGATCTATCTGCTCACGGGAGATTACCCATACGATGGACTTTATATGCTCCAGCACTTTATGAACAACATGTTCAAGCATATCGACTATCAGCGCCTGTCTGCGGCGGCGGTCTTTTTGGCCATCGTGATCGTGATCCTTGTGGCGCTCCTGTTCCTGATCGAAAACTACTTCGGAAAGGACGTGGAAGGATGAGACGGCATCAAAAGCGCTACTTTTCCCGCACGGTGATCACCATTCTGGCCATTTTGTTCGCGTTTCTCTTCGTCATGCCGACGCTGCTGACCATCACGAACTCGTTTATGACCCAGAGCGAGATCACGGCCAACTACGGCCAGGTCTTCGATAACGCCAAGGACGGGAAAAGCTATATCTCCAAAACCATCAACCTGAAATTCATACCGGACAAGGTCTCGTTCAGTCAGTATTGGACAGTCCTGCTCAAAAGCCCGGATTACATCTATAAGCTCTGGAACTCTATCATTCTGACTGTGCCGATCGTCTTCGCGCAGCTCATGGTCGCGTCCATCGCGGCCTACGGCTTTACGCGCTGGCGCGGCAAGGTGCGCGATTCCATCTTCTTTTTCTATGTGATCCTGATGCTCATGCCCTATCAGGTCACGCTCGTGCCGAACTATCTGGTCTCCGACTGGCTCGGCATCCTGCACACCAAGTGGGCCATTTTGCTGCCCGGCGCGTTTGCGCCGTTTTCGGTGTTTTTGCTGACAAAATTCATGCGGCGCATCCCGGCGTCGCTCATTGAGTCGGCCAAGCTGGACGGCGCGGGAGAATGGCAGATCTTCTGGCGCATCTGCATGCCGCAGTGCCGCGCGGCGCTCTACTCCATCGCCATTCTGGTTTTCATTGACTACTGGAACATGGTCGAACAGCCGCTCATCCTTCTGCAGGACGCCTCGCAGCAACCGCTGTCCGTCTATCTGTCGCAGATCAACGCCGGCGAGATCGGCATCGCCTTTGCTGCCGCCGTCGTGTATATGATTCCGGGATTGCTGCTGTTTTTGCACGGCGAGGCATATCTCGTCGAGGGCATTGCCTATTCCGGCTCCGTCAAGGGCTAAGAGTCACAAGAGAGGTTTATCACTATGGAAGAAACAAAAGTCAGCAAACGGGAATGGGTCAAGACCGCTGCGATCATTTTTCTGGCGATCCTGCTGGTGCTCACCTTCTTCTCCAACACGATCATGAACGCGACGCTGCCCGAGGTGGCCGCGCAGCAGATCGAGGGCGGCACGATCAACGCCAAGATCCGCGGCTCCGGCACGGTCGGCGCGAACGAGACGTATGACGTGACCATCAACCAGACGCGCAAGATTGCGAGCGTGCTGGTCAAGGTCGGCCAGACGGTGAACGCGGGCGACACGCTCTTTTTGCTGGAATCGCAGGAGTCCGACGAGGTGAAGGCCGCGCAGGACGAGCTGGATCAGCTGGAGCTGAGCTATGAAAAGTCCCTCATCGAGGCGGGCAATACCTCGGCCAAGGAGAACCACGAGGTGCAGAAGGCCCGCGATGCCTATAACGAGGCCCTCGCCATCTACCATCAGTACAGCACCATGGACGCCACGCGCCTGGCCTCGGAGCAGGCCAAGGCCGATGCCGCCCAGAAGGCTGCACAGGCCAATTATGATTCGCTTCAGGAGCAGTACACCACGGCGTCCAGCGATAAGACGTATACGGATGCGCAGGCCGCCGTTACCGAACAGACGGCCAATGTCAAAAGCTTGCAGGCCAGCATCGACGAATATACGCAGAAGCTCCGCGAATTGCAGATGGGTGCGCCTGTGCGGTCTGTCGATCAGATCAATGCAGATATCAGAACAGAGAATGACAATCTGAATGATTTGCTGAAAAGCAACGCAGAAAACATTGCAAAGTATGAATCGTATTATACGAAGTTATCGGAGTTGGCCGGTGGCCGCGATGAAGTGATGCAGGCTTACTGCGCGATGAGTCCGGAGGAGTTAGCCGCAGCGCTCGGTGGAAAGGCGACGACGGAAGATGCTGAAAATGTGAAGACAGCATATGATAAGCTCAACGCCTACTACAAGGGAAAAGCAAAGGCAGAAGCGAATATTGCAACTTTGCAGGACGAACTGAAGCTTGCGCAGGAATATACAACAACGGCACAGACGATTCAAGAGTATCAAAACAAGCTCAATACGACCAATCAGGCGCTTATGCAGGCACAGTCTGCGTTGGGCAATGCCCAGAACATCGTCAACCAGTACGACAACAACCTCAAGGCGCTGAAGGCTTCCGTCGATCAGGCCAAGAGTACTCTGACGGCGGCGCAGGAGGCTGTGACCAAGCTGCAAAGCGCGGCCACTGCCGCCGAAACGGTCAAGTCCACAAAATCGGCTCTGGAAGAGCTGCTCTTCACGCAGCAGCTCGGCGACTCGAGTTATCTCGACATGCAGGCCGCGAAGGAGAACATCGAAAAGAAAAAAGAGGCGCTGGCCAAGCTGACGGCCAACGCCGATGAACTCGAGGTCAAAGCGAAGGTCGGCGGTGTGGTCGCCTCGATCGAGGTCACAGCCGGCAATTCCATTGGCCCGGATACTCCGCTGGCCAAGCTGAACGTGGCCGACCGCGGCTACACCATCAAGATTTCCGTCACCGCCGAGCAGGCCAAGCGCGTCAAGGTCGGCGACAAGGCCGACGTCGTCAACTATTGGGGCGGCAATGTCGAGGCCGTGCTCGAAAACATCGCGCGTGACCCGAACACCAGCGGCAACAGCCTCCTCGTCTTCAAACTGACCGGCGACGTCGACCCGAACACGAACCTCACCCTCTCTATCGGCCAGAAGAGCGCGAACTACGACGCCCTTGTGCCGAATTCCGCTGTCCGCACCGACAACAACGGTTCGTTCGTCCTGGCCCTGACGTCGAAGAGCACGCCGCTTTCTACGCGCTATACGGCTACGCGCGTCCCTGTGCAGGTTTTGGCGCAGGACGATACGATGTCTGCCATCTCGGGCATCGGCGCGGGAGAGTTCGTCATCACGACTTCCACCAAGCCGATCGAAGCGGGCACGCAGGTGAAGCTCGCGGATAACGGATGAGCGGCCGGTTTGAAACGGCGCGGAAGGCCAGGCCGCCGAAGCCTCCGCGCGAGAAAAAGCCCCGGAAAAAGCTCGGCAGACCCGGCTGGAAGACGCTGCTGCTTCTAATTTTGAATATCACGCTCGCGGCCCTCTCGGTGCTCTGCGCCGCGCGCCTGACGGAATACCGGAATCTGCTCCGCACGCAGACGGCGGCAGACCGCTGGCGCGGTCAGAGTGAGGAGCGCTTTGCGCAGGTTTCCGTATTCCTGCCTGTCAACGAGACGCAGGACGCCGCCGCCATCCGAACCTTCCACCAGACGCTCGATCAGGCCATGATCGACGCCTCGCTCGAGGCGCCCGAGGGCGGGAGCCTTTGGCAGGACGCCTGGTCTGGCACGGCGAATTCTGTCGCCGTCTCCGGCCCGGCGGGCAAATCGAACGTCAAGACCTATGGCGTCGGCGGCGACTTTTTCCTGTTCCATCCCTACACGCTGCTCTCCGGCTCCTACATCTCCGGAAGCGACTTTGCACCGGATCGTGTGGTGCTCGATGAAAACCTCGCCTGGCAGCTGTTCGGAAGCAGCGATGTGGCCGGTATGGAGGTTACAATCGGCGAGCGGAATTATCCGGTTGCGGGCGTTGTGCGGCTGGAGGATGACAAGGCCACGAAGAAGGCCCTGACCGCTCCAGCGCTGATGTTTATGAATTTTGATACGCTCAATGCCATCCAGGAGACGAAGTTCGACACCTATGAGATCGTCATGCCCGATCCCATCTCCGGCTACGCGCTGAGTGTGATCAAGGACAAATTTCCGCTAGGGGACGGCGTTGCCGTTGAGAATTCGAACCGCTACAGCGCGCTCAGCCTCGCGAAGGTTGCGCTGGCCTACGGCGAACGTTCGATGAACACCCATGCGGTGATCTATCCCTATTGGGAGAACGCTGCGCGCCTTACCGAGGACTATGCGGCCCTCTTTCTGCTGCTGATGGTGCTCTTTGCCATTACGCCCGTGATCTTTGTGGTCGTGCTGCTGATTAAAACGCTCCGGCGCCTCATCACTGAAGCAAAGGACAAGACCGTCTCCGCCATTGAGGAAAAGATCGAGGAGAAAAAGGAAGCAAATTACGTCCGCACCGGCATCTGAAAAACCCGCGGCCATTCCGTTCGGAATGGCCGCGGGTTTCTGTAATAAAGAGGGAACCTGCGTGCAGGTCTGAATCTCGGGATAACGCGATCTCAGGCACAGCTCGGTGTAGGTGCCAGCGGTGCTGCCGGTACGAAGCGGATTCGCCGCAAAAAGCAGCGCTTCCTTTGCGCCGGCGTCCTTCGCCTTCTGACAACGGCTGTATCAACAGCGCACATAATAACTAGCATAACACACGTTTTTCACAAGCAAATCCAGAAAATCAGTGGCCGCTTTTGACTTTATGGAATTCGAAAAAGTGGTAAAATTTTGGGGCTCATTTTCGGCAAAATGGAGAAAAAGGGAAAAGTCAGGCAAAATTTCTTTTCAACCGCTCCGTCGCATGCTATACTCAAAACATTAAGAAAAAGGAAAAGGAGGGGTTCGGGATTGAGTGAATTGCTGCGCATGGAGCATATCAGCAAGCGGTTCGGCAATTTCTACGCCAATCAGGACATCAGCCTGCGGGTCGATCGCGGTGAGGTATTAACACTGCTTGGAGAGAATGGCGCCGGAAAATCGACGCTCATGAATATTCTCATCGGGCTCTACCAGCCGACGGAGGGGAAGATATTCCTCGAAGGCCGGGAAGTCCGCATCGAATCGCCGAGTCAGGCGGTCAAGCTCGGCATCGGCATGGTGCACCAGCACTTCATGCTGGTCGAGGCGATGACCGTCTTTGACAACATCATCCTCGGCGACAAGCATGCCAAAGGTTTGTTTATCGACCGTGCGGCCCGCAGGAAGGAGATCGAGGCCCTCTCGGAAAAATACGGCCTGGATGTCCAGCTGGACAAGCTCATCACCGAGATTTCTGTCGGCGAACAGCAGCGTACCGAGATCCTCAAGGCGCTCTATCATGGCGCAGAGCTGCTCATCCTCGACGAACCCTCCGCCGCTTTGACCGATATTGAGGTCGAGGGCTTGTTCGCCATCATGAAAAAGTTGGTTGGCGAGGGCAAAAGCATCATCTTCATCAGCCACAAGATGCGTGAGGTTCTCCATATTTCCGACCGGATTACCGTCCTGCGTCTGGGGCGCGTGGTCGGTACGGTCGACCGTGCCGAGACCGACGGGCAAAAGCTCGCCGGTATGATGATCGGCAAGGAGCTGACCGCGCCGCATTATGAAAAGACCGATGCCTCCGGAAATGAGGTTGTCGCCGAGCTCGACCATGTCGACTATAACAAAGACAGCAAGCACAGCGGCCTGAACGATGTCTCCCTGCGGATTCATAGCGGCGAGATCGTCGGCATCGCAGGCGTCGACGGCAACGGGCAGACGCAGCTGGCGCAGCTCATCACCGGTGTCATCTCCCCGCAGAGCGGCGAACTCCGCCTCAAAGGCAGCCGTGTGGCCGTTTTCGATCCGAACGGCTTCATTGAAAACGGCGTCAGCCACGTCCCGGAGGACCGTAATCTGCAGGGGCTGATCGGCGACATGTCCATCGCGGAAAATCTTGTCCTCAAGGACACCGACGATCCGCGTTTCAGCCGCGGACATGGCCTGTGCCTGAATAAGCGCGGCATCCACGCCTACGCGCAGTCCATGATGGAAAAGTATGACATCCGCGCAACCTCTGTGGGGCAGAGCGTGCGTGAGCTCTCCGGCGGCAATCAGCAGAAGGTCATCATTGCCCGCGAGCTCGAGAGCGGCCCGGCCGTTCTCGTCATGGCGCATCCTACGCGCGGCCTCGACATCGGCGCGAGCAGCTTCGTGCACGATCAGATGATCGCCGCCCGTGCCCGCGGCGTCGGCATCCTGCTCATCAGCGCAGACTTTGACGAGATCCTGGAAATGTCCGACCGGATCATCGTCTGTTTCGAAGGACGCATCATGGGAGAATTCTCCGGCAGCAAGCCGCCGATCGACGAGATCAGCCTTGCGATGACCGGCAAGTGAGGGGGCTGCGATATGGGAAAATTCAGAAGATCCTTCAGTGCATTTCTCGTCCCGCTGCTGTCCATCCTGCTTGCCTTCCTGATCGGCGGCATCATCATGGCGGCGCTCGGGGCCGATCCCTTCCTTGCCGTGAAGTTCCTGTTCCAGGGCGCGTTCGGCTCCAAAGCCGGCATCGGCACCACGCTGACCAAGGCTACGCCCCTGATCTTCACGGCGCTGTGCGCCTGCTTTGCCTATAAGTGCGGCGTGTTCAACCTCGGCGGCGAGGGCCAGTTCCTGATGGGCTCCATTGCGGCCTTCCTGACCTGCTACTTCACCGGCCTGACCGGGTTTGCCGGCGTGCTGCTTGCACTGCTGGCCGGCGCGCTTGCCGGCGGCTTCTGGGGCATGCTCCCCGGCGTTTTGAAGATCGCCCGCGGACAGAACGAGATGATCATTTCTATCATGCTCAACTATGTCGCCACGCTCTTCATGGGCGTCATCTATACCAGCTGGATTCGAGACGCCTCCGTCCCGCAGACGCCCGCCATTGCCGACGAGGTGCACCTGCCGCGCATCTTCACCGGGATGCGCGTCACCTGGGGCTTTGTGATTGCGGTCGTGGTCGGCCTTCTGCTCTATTATGCCCTGTTCTGGACCAGCGCCGGCTTCCGCCTGCGTGCGGTCGGCTGCAACATGACGGCCAGCCGCTTCAACGGTATCCCGGTCAAGCGCTATATGTTGGTGAGCTTCATCATTTCCGGCGCGATTGCCGGGCTTGGCGGCGGCGCCGAGCTGCTCGGCACGCAGTTCCGCCTCATCAACGGCTTCGGCGCGGGCTACGGCTTTGACGGCGTGGCCATGGCGCTGATCGGCCAGCTGCATCCGATCGCGACGATGGTCGTGGCGCTGTTCTTCGCCGTCCTGCGCGTGGGCTCGACCACGATGCAGGCCGCCACGGGCGTGCCGACCAGCGTATCCGATATCATCCAGGCGCTTGTCATCGTCTTCTCCGTCGCCGGTATGGCGCTGACGAAGCTGCCGGAGTTCCAGAGCTGGAAGAGCCGCGTGTTCGGCAAGAGAAAGGCAGGTGCTGTGTAATGGATTGGATCTTGAGCTTACTGCTGGCAACGGTCCGTCTGGCCATTCCCGTGCTGCTGATCTCCCTCGCGGAGCTCTACGGCCAGCGGGCCGGTATGGTCAACATCGGTCTGGAGGGTCTGGCGTCCATCGGCGCGCTGGTGGGCTTTCTGGTCTGCTATGTGACGGGGTCAAACTGGCTGGGGCTGCTGTGCGGCGCGCTGGCCGGTATTCTGGTCAATATGATCTACGCGTTCTCCACGGTCACGCTCTGTGCGGACCATACGGTCTACGGCATGGCGGTGAACATCTTCGCGCCGGCGCTGGCGTCGTTCATCTACCGGGTCTATTTCGGCACCGGCTCCGACCTCAAGCAGATCACCACGATGGCCTCCATCGCCATCCCGGGGCTGAAGGATATCCCGGTGATCGGGCCGCTGCTGTTTGACCAGAGCCCGATGGTGTATCTGACGTTCGTGCTCGTGATCGTGACGGCCGTCTTCTTCGGCAAGACCCGCGCGGGCCTGAGCTACAAATCCGTCGGCGAGCATCCGCAGGCCGCGGCAACGCTGGGCATCAACGTCATCGGCGTCAAGTATCTCGCGTGCGTGATCTGCGGCGCGCTGGCCGGCATCGGCGGCGCGTACCTCACGACCTGCTACTCCAGCACCTACACCGACGGCATCGTCGCCGGGCGCGGCTTCATCGCGCTGGCCGCCGTCATCTTCGGCCGCTGGAACGCAGGCGGCATTCTGCTTGCCTGCCTGTTCTTCGGCTTCTGCGACGCGCTGCAGATCCGTCTGCAGGTGTCCGGCATCGCCATCCCCTATCAGTTCTTCCAGATGATCCCCTACGTGGCGACAGTCGTCGTCCTGAGCCTCATCGGCACGCGGCAGGCGGGTCCCAAGGCCAACGGCAAGCCCTACCGCCGCGAGCAGCGGTAAACGCTGGCGCACCCGTTCAGTAATAACACGCCCTGTGTTATTATATAAATGATGCCGGCGGCGCGGGCTGCCGGCGCAAAATCCAAATCTACGGAGGAAAAACTATGAAAAAGATCATCGCAATGCTTCTGGCTCTTGTCATGCTCCTCTCGCTGGCGGCCTGCGCCAGCTCCGGCAAGACCGACGCCCCGGCTGCTGCGGACACCGCCGCCCCGGCCGAAACGACCGACACCACCGACACCGCTCCCGCAGCCGACACCAAGACCGACGGCAAGACCTACAAAGTCGCCATGATCTGCGACTCCAGCATCAACGACGGCGGCTGGGGCGCAGCCTGCTACAACGCCATGGTCGCCGCAGCCGAGAAGAAGGGCTGGCAGACCGAGGTCACCGACTCCATCTCGCAGGACTCCTACTATGACTCCATCGTCGCCTACTGCGCGCTGGGCTATGACATGATCTACGCCCCCGGCAATCAGTACACCGACGCTGTCCTGCAGGCAGCTGAGGAATATCCCGACGTCGCCTTCGCCCTGCTGAACGGCGCAGTCGACACCCCGGAAAAGGCTGTCAACAAGAACGTCTCCTCCCTGCTCCCGAACGCACAGCAGATCGGCTGGATCGCCGGCGCGCTGGCGGGCCTGATGACCGAGACCGGCAAGCTCGGCTTCATCGGCGGCATGGAGCTCGACACCACCAAGGGCAAGATCGCGGGCTTTGAAGAAGCCGCGAAGTACGTCGCCGAGCAGGAAGGCAAGACCGTCGAGCTGCTCAACGTGCCGTACGCCAACTCCTTCTCCGACGCCCCGAAGGGCAAGGAATTTGCCACCGAGCTGATCTCCCAGGGCGCTGACGTCTTCTTCGGCGACGCTTCCGCCGTTGACTCCGGCGCGCGCGAGGCCATCGATGCCGCCAACGCCGCTGCAGGCGAGATCAAGATCTACGACATCGGCCAGCCGGCAGACATCCTCGGCCAGAACGAGTGCATCATCTGCTCGCAGGTGACCGACAACTCTGCCATGGTCGTCGCCTCCATGGAGGCTGTGGAAGCCGGTACCTTCGGCGGCGAGACGCTCTACGGCACACTGCAGAACGGCACGCTGTCCGCGGGCGCGCTGAGCGATCTGGTCCCGGCCGACGTGCAGGAAAAGTACCTCGGCTACATCGAACAGATGAAGGCCGACACCTTCATGAAGTAAGATCCGGAACCAGCGTTTTCCCCGGTAACATGACCAGCCCGGCTGGCGCACAAGCGCCAGC
>USLX01000010.1 GCA_900555665.1 uncultured Eubacteriales bacterium
GAAACCCCTGATGGGTTTCTTTCACACTATCTTCCTTTCCGAAAACACAGATTTCCGCATTCATCTATAGTGTAGTGAAAACACAAATCCCTTGAAAACCCAGTGTTTTCAAGGGATTTTTTCTGTTTTTCGCATCTTTTTCAGGTCGCTTGCGTTCTTTCCGATTTTTGAGGAAGGCAGGCGGTCTGTTTTTTATGAAAATTACGATGAAACCGGCGGGAGAAAATTTGTCCATCAAAAGGGTATTTGAAGATTTCGTGGCCACCCAAATGGCGAAGGGTGTGTCTGACAAAACGGTCGACATCTATCACGCGCATTTTCACTCGATCAGCAGGCATTTGGACACAGCCTTGACCTTCGATGAATTGACGCAAGCAGACCTCGACCGGATGGTTGGATCAATGCGCCTGAAATAGGGGCTTGACAAATGCGAAAAATGTTGTATACTTTAGTCAATCAGTTCGCTATCGAATTAGTAAGAGGAAACAACCATGGAACCAATTGAAGAATTTTTGCAAAACACACCGCGCGTACCGCTTCTGCCCGCGCCAACGCCGCTCCACCGACTGCGGCGACACCCCCTCTGGGGTGGAACTATGGATCAAACGGGATGATATGACCGGCATTGGCCCAGGCGGGAACAAGGTCCGCAGCTTGGAATTTTTGCTGGGCGAGGCCAAGGTGCAGGGCGCAACAAAGATTTTGGCGGCGGGACCTGTGCAGTCGAACCTCTGCGTGCTGACGGCCGCGGCCTGTGCAAGGGCCGGACTGGACTGCGAGCTGCTGATCAACGGCGCGGAGCCGGAGCGAAAGGAAGGCAATCTGCTGCTGGAGCAGCTGCTCGGCGTGAAAACGCATTTTCTGGGCCCCTGTGACGGTGAAATGCGAAACCAAAGGATGGAGGCGCTTGCGGCGGAATATCGCAGCGCGGGTGAGAGGGTCTATGTGGTGCGCAACGGCGCGACGAGCGGCCGCGGCGCACTGGGCTATGTGGCTGCCGCGGTGGAGCTGCGCGCACAGTGCCGCGAGATGGGCCTTGAACGGATGACAATTTTTGCCCCTGGCGGAAACGGCGGCGTCGCTGCAGGTCTTATCTACGGGAACGCACTGCTTGGCCAGCCGTTTGACCTCGTGATCGTCAGCGTTGAGGATGACCGGCAGACACTGCGCGCGCACATTCAGACCGTGATTCAGGAGGCCGAGGCCATCACCGGCCTGCCGATGCCGCTGCTCCTGGATAACGCGGCGCAGATCACGGACGCCTACCGCGGCGCCGGTTGGGGTGAAAACACCAAACAGAGCGAACAGGCCGTTCTCTCCTTCGCGCGCAGCGAAGGAATCTTCCTCGAAAACGTCTACAACAGCAAGGTCTTCGTGGGGATGATGGATTGGGCTGAAACCGGAAGGATCACAGGCCCGGCCTGCTATCTGCATACAGGCGGCTTCGGATCGTTATTCGCACAATACTAAGGATTGAGAAAGAGAGATTACTATGGATTACGGTTTTTTGACATTACTGGTTCCGATCCTGACGCTGGCCGTCGCGATCGCGACGCGGAAGGTGCCGCTGGCGATGCTGCTTGGGATCTTTGTGGGACAGCTGATCGTGAACGGCTGGAACCCGTTCACGGCGATCAACGCGGGCGTCAACGGCATTCTGGACGTCTGCGCGGACACCGGGAATTTAAAAACGTTTTTGTTCACGGCGCTGATGGGCGCGTTTGTCATCCTCGTTCGGGTGTCGGGCGGCGTGAAGGGCTTCGTCAACTACCTGACGGAGCAGAGCCAGCGCGTGAAAAGCAAGCGCATGGCGATGCTCATCGCCTATGTGATCGGCATTATCATCTTCATCGACGGTCTGCTCAGCATCATGTTCACCGGCGTGGTGACGCGGCCTCTGATCGACAAGTTCAAGGTCTCGCGCGAGAAGCTGGCCTATATCTGCGACGCGACATCCGCTCCGGTCAACGCAATCATTCCGCTGAACTCCTGGGGCGCGATGCTGATGAGCCTGATCGCGGCGGAGATCGCCTCCGGCTACATCCAAGGCGAGCCGATGAACCTTCTGGTGCGGAGCCTGCCGTTCCAGTTTTACAGCATCCTGTCGCTGCTGTTTGTGCTTTTCTACATCCTGACCGGAAAGGATTGGGGCCCGATGAAGAAGGCGGAGCAGCGCGTGCAGACCACCGGTAAGCTCTATGACGACGGTGTGACGCCGCTGCTCAACGACACCGACGGCTTTGATGAGCTTGTGGCCGAGGGCAAGGAAAACAAGTGGAACATGATGCTGCCCCTGATTACGCTGATCGGAGGCACGTTTATCGGCCTGCTGGTCACCGGCGGCGGCAATCTGGCCGCGGGCGACGGCACGACGTCGATCCTGTACTCCGTGACTGTGACGCTTCTGATCATGTGCGTGATGTACACGAAGCAGAAGCTCATGACGGCCAAGGAGTTTGGCGAGTATGTGATGAAGGGCGTCAGCAGTATGCTGGGCCTTGTGATTCTTCTGGTGCTGTCGTTTGCGATTGGCAGTGTCATCAAGGGCATGGGCACCGGCCAGTTCCTTGCCAGCCTGATGGGCGAGAGCGTGAGCGGCGCGTTCTGCCCGACGATTGTGTTCCTGATGGGCGCACTGATGTCGTTCTGCACCGGCACGAGCTGGGGCACGTTCTCGATTATGATGCCGATTGCGATCCCGATGGCCGTGGCCATGAACGGCAATATCCTGCTGACGATCGGCGCGGTGGTGTCCGGCGGCATCTTCGGCGACCACTGCTCGCCGCTTTCGGACACGACGATTCTCTCCTCGATGTCGGTCGGCACGGATCTGTTCTCGCACGTGAAAACGCAGCTGCCCTATGCACTGGTCACCGCGGCCTGCACCGCAGTGCTCTATGTCGTGTTTGGGATCGCCATGTAACGAAAAAGAGCCGCCCGCGGGCGGCTCTTTTTGCGCGGCCTCCTTGTATCAAGAAACATACGAGCGCGGTATTGCACCCTGTTTTCATCCGTGCGGCTCGGTGTTTGTATTTTGTTTGGCCGGTCAATCCAAGATCAGACCGCCTGCGTTCTTTGCGATGTTTGAAGAAGGCAGGCGGTCTGTTTTTGTGAAAATTCTGAAAAATGGGAAGCACTGTGTTTGCGGTGTCAATATTTTCGGTTCCCACATCGGAAAAACTGTGTTATACTATTCCATACACCCCGCACCCGGCGGGGGATCATCAAGGAACTGGATAAAGGAGATTTACCATGAAATTTCAGGATATGTCGTATCAGCGGCCGGATCTGACGGCGGTTAAGGAAGAGCTGCACACATTGACGGAGCAGCTGCGGGCGGCGAAGGACTATACTGAGGCCCGAGAGGTGTTCTTGAAGCACGAAGCGGCGAATATTCATGTGGAAACGCAGGCGACACTGGCAAGCGTGCGGCACACCATCGACACGCGCGATCCATTCTACGACGCGGAAGAGACGTTTTGGAATGCCGCAACGCCGGAATTGGAGGAATATGAGGACGCATGGAAGGCTGCGATGCTGGAGAGCCCGTTCCGCAAGGAATTTGCGGCGGAATACGGCGATCTGATGTTCGTCAATGCGGAGATCGCGCGCAAGGCCTTCTCCCCGGAGATCATCCCGGAGAGCCAGCAGGAGAACGAACTGACGCAGGCCTACGGCAAGCTGATTGCCAGCGCACAGATTCCGTTTGAGGGCGGCGTGTATACGCTCTCGCAGCTCTCGCCGTTTAAAAATGACCCGGACGATGCGCGGCGGCTGGCTGCGTGGCAGGCCGAGGGAGCCTGGTACAAGGAGCACCAGGCGGAGTTTGATGAAATCTATGACAAGCTTGTCCATCTGCGCGACACGATGGGCAAAAAACTCGGCTACGAGGGCTATACGACGCTTGGCTATTACCGGATGGGCCGCAACTGCTACGGCAAGGCGGATGTGGAGCAGTTCCGCGCGGCCGTTGTGAAATACCTTGTTCCGCTGGCGGACAGCATCTACCGCGAGCAGGCGAAGCGGCTTGGCAAGGAGTATCCGATGACGTTCGCCGATAACGCGCTGATGTTCCGCAGCGGCAACCCGAAGCCTTGCGGCGACGCGGACACGATCCTGGCACAGGGCAAGAAATTCTACGAAGAGCTCTCTCCTGAGACCGGTGAATTCTTCAACATGATGCTGGACAATCAGCTTCTCGATGTCCTCTCCACGCCCGGCAAGGCCGGCGGCGGTTACTGCACGAGCCTCGGCGACTACAAGGTCCCGTTCATTTTCGCGAACTTCAACGGCACGCAGCACGACGTCGAGGTCGTCACGCATGAGGCCGGCCATGCCTTCGCTGCGTGGATGAACCGCGACCGCGTGCCGTATTCTACAATCTGGCCGAGCATGGAGAGCTGTGAGGTGCATTCCATGTCCATGGAGTTCTTTGCCTGGCCGTGGAGCAAGGGATTCTTTGGTGCTGATACCCGCAAGTTCCGCTACAGCCATCTGGCCGGTGCGCTGACGTTTATTCCGTACGGCACGATGGTCGATCATTTCCAGCACGTCGTCTACGAAAAGCCGGACATGACCCCGCGCCAGCGGCACGATGTTTGGAAGGAATTGCTCGGCGTCTATATGCCGTGGATGAAGCTCGGCAGCGAAATTCCGTTCTACGGCGACGGCGAGGGCTGGCAGCGGCAGATCCACATCTACCAGAGCCCCTTCTATTATATTGATTACTGCCTGGCACAGACGGTCAGCCTCCAGTTCTGGGCGAGCCTGCAGAAGGATCCGAAGGACGCCTGGGCGCACTATATGGCCTACACGAAGCAGGGCGGAAGCCGGACGTTCACGGAACTGTTGAAAAACGCGGGTCTGGACAGCCCGTTTGAAGAGCGCTGCCTGCGCGGCGTGTGCGAGACGGCGAAGGCGTGGCTTGATGCCTACGACCTGACGGGCATCCAGTAATGGCAGGGAAGCGCGGACGGCGCAGCTATCTGGATGATTTTCAGCGCGACGTCAACGGCGAGTATCAGTACCGTGGGGCGCATTACCGGTATGCCGGGATGATGGAATACCGAACATTGCGGCGGAGCCTCTGGCTCTGCTGCGGGTTTGGCACAGCGCTGGTGCTGGCGGCCGGGTGTCTGCCGGGCGCGACAGCGGGTGCGGCGTGGTATGTGACGCTGCCGACGATGCTGGCGCTGGCGGCCTGCGGGTTTCTGCTCTGGACGCTGGCACGGTGGACAAAGGGCGGAATGACGCTTCGCGCCTACGTTCATGCACAGACGGTCAAGCGCCTCCCGGCGGAGGCGCTGATCGCGGCGGGAATGTCTGCCTTCGGCGCTGTGGGGCAGGGGATTGCGCTTTTGTTGGAAAATTCCGTGAATTGGGCGAAGATCGGCCATTTTTCTGCACTGACGGTTGCAGCAGGATTATTTATACGGACGCATGTGCTTATGAAACGGACAGTTTATGACTTTATCGATGCAACCAAATAAATAAAAATGTTCGCTGTTTACCGTTTTTTAACTTTTTTAGCCAGAAAATTTTTGCAAAAAATGAAAGTGCAGTTGATTTCAGGCGCATTTTATGATAGTATAAAACGGTACTATAACCAAGGGTGTACGCGAAAGAAAAACAGCGCCTGAAAGGGCCGGCCCTTTCGCGTTTTTCACAGCAGAGCTGTGAAAAAACATCTCTGGTGATAAGAAAATCAGGAGGTTTGAAAATGAAACACATGAAGCAGCTCATCGCACTGCTCCTTGCGCTCGTGCTCTGCCTCGGTCTGCTTGCCGGCTGCGCCAGCAAGACGACGGACGACACGACGACGCCCTCGGACACCACGCCCGCGGACGACACCAGCAAGGACACCACCGAAGGCGGCGAGGACGCCACCGACGAGACCGTTGGCAACCCCGACGGCACGATCGTCATCGCGGAGACCGGCTTTGAGGGCAAGTTCAGCCCGTTCTTTGCCGCTTCCGTGCCTGACCAGGCCGCGCATACCCTGACACAGGCCGTTCTGCTGAATGCGGATCGCCGCGGCGAGATCATCATGCACGGCATCGAAGGCGAGACCCGCAGCTACAACGGCACCGACTATACGTATTATGGTCTGGCTGACTGTGAGGTCACCGAGAACGACGACGGCACCGTCACCTATGCCATCACGCTGCGTGACGACGTCACCTTCTCCGACGGCACGCCGATGACCATCGACGACGTCATCTTTAATATGTATGTCTACATGGACCCGACCTATGACGGCTCCGCAACGTTCTACTCTGTGCCGATCGTCGGCATCGACGAGTATCGCGGCGGTATGGACACCCGCATGAATGTCATCCTTGCGGCTGGTCCCGATGGCTATGAAGCCAACGACCTCTACACCGAGGAGCAGTACAACACGTTCTGGGCTGCGTTCCAGACCGCGGGCGAAAAGTTTGCACAGTCCATTGCGGACTATGTCATGGAAAACTACGGCGCGGCTGACTTCGCGGCGGCGGTTGCCATGTGGGGCTATGAGGCCAATGACGCCGCTGAGCTGTGGAGCAAGATCGTTGAGACCTATGGCTACGATCTCTCTGACGACGGCATCAACAAGGAAGTTGCCACCACTTCCATCACCGACTTCCTCGCAGAAGAGATTGGCGATACCTGGAACGACTACATCGTCGGCGTGAAGACCGGTGAATCTGCCGACCATGTCGAAGGCATTGTCAAGACCGGCGATTACAGCATGACGCTGACCACCAGCGAGCTGTCTACCACCGCGATCTATCAGCTCCAGATGGAGATCGCGCCGATGCACTACTACGGCGACGCGAGCCTCTATGACTACGACAACAACTCCTTCGGCTTCCCGAAGGGCGATCTGAGCCTTGTCCGCGCCAAGACCAGCACCCCGATGGGCGCAGGTCCCTACATCTTCAAGGAATACTCCGACGGCGTGTTCTACACCGACGCCAACCCGAACTACTTCCTTGGCGCGCCGAAGAACGGCCACGTCAACATGAAGGAAACCCAGGAAGCCGACAAGATCACCGGCATCCAGTCCGGTGCGCTCGACATCTCTGACCCGAGCTACTCCCTTGAGGTCCGCAACCAGATTGCTGACATCAACGGCGCAGACGGCGACGACGGCGCGGTCATCACCACCCGCCTGAAGGACTACCGCGGCTATGGCTACATCGCTCTGGCTGCCGGCAACGTCAAGGTCGGCGACGATCCCGCTTCTCAGGAATCCAGAGATCTCCGCAAGGCCATCATGACCGTCCTCTCGGCGTACCGCGATGAGGGCATCGACTCCTACTACGGCGAGACCGCTTCCGTCATCAACTACCCGATTTCCAACACGTCCTGGGCGGCTCCGCAGGTCACCGACGACGGCTATCAGATCGCGTACTCCACCGATGTGGAAGGCAACGCCATCTACACCGCTGACATGAGCACCGAGGATAAGTACGCGGCTGCTCTGAACGCGGCGCTTGGCTACTTCGAGGCTGCCGGTTACACCGTTGAAAACGGCAAGGTCACTGCGGCTCCGGAAGGCGCTGCCATGGAATACACCGTCAACATCGGCGGCTCCGGCAACGGCGACCACCCGACGTTCCAGGTTTTGACGAACGCGGCTGCGGCTCTGAAGACCATCGGCTTCAACCTGATCGTCAACGATATGGCGCAGGCCGCCGACCTGTTCGCTTCTTACAAGTCCGGCGAGGCGGAAGGCTGGGTTGCTGCATGGCAGTCCACCAACGACCCGGATATGTATCAGCTGTACCACAGCAAGGGTTCCACCAACTACTACGAGATCAACGACGCTGACCTCGACGAACTGATTATCGCTGCCCGTCAGACCACGGATCAGGAAGCTCGTAAGGCCATGTACAAGGAAGCCATGGAAATCATCCTTGACTGGGGCGTGGAGCTGCCCGTCTATCAGCGCAGCGAGGCGTCCATCTTCTCCTCCGAGCGGATCGTTGTCGATTCCATCCCGAAGGACATGACTCCGTACTGGACATACCTGTCTGAGATCGATCAGATCCAGGTTCAGTAATTCCGGCTGTCCGCACGGCGGACACCAGAAAAAGATGAGATAAACGAGCAGCCGTTTCCGGCGTCTGCGGACGCCGGAACGGTTGCTCGCCATCCCAAGAGTGTATTTTTCCAACTGCCAACGCACCCAAGCAGAACGTGGTTATCCGGGTTCCCCGCGCATACACGAGAGGAACCCGGATGTCCATATTCCGGCATCTATGCAAGGCTACGCATTGCAGAAAATCTATCGCGGCCCCGGCCGCGCAAGGAAGGAACGAATCAAGAAGTGCGAAATTACATCATCAAGCGAATCTTGCAGGCCATTTTGATCCTGTTCTGCGTAATGTTCATCATCTACGCATTGATCCGCTGTCTGCCAAGCTCGTTTGCACAGACCATGGCGATCCAGCTCTCGCAGGCTCCGGGCGCAAAGCCCTATGAGGAGTGGCTGCAGCAGCTGAATGCCTCCTATGGTCTCGACCTGGACATCGTGCCGGGCTTCTTTACGTGGCTGTCGAAGGCCATCGTGGGCAACTTCGGCGACAGCTGGAAGTGGAACGTGCCGGCGGTGGCGAAGTTCAACGAGGTCATCGGCCTGTCTGTCATCATGGGCGGCATTTCGTTTGTGATCTCGCTGCTGATTGCGGTGCCGCTCGGCGTGCTGGCCGCAACGAAGCAGTATTCCCGCGCGGACTATACGATCACGGCGGTCGCACTGGTGGGCATTTCGCTGCCGACGTTCTTCTTTGCGACGTTGCTGAAGCTGTTCTTCTCGGTCAAGCTCGGGTGGTTCGATCTGTTCGGCCTCGTCGGGCGAAATTATGCACAGCTCGATCCATGGCACCAGTTCCTCGATAAGGCGAACCATCTGGTGCTGCCGATCCTGACGCTGGTCATCGTGTCGATCGGCTCGTATATGCGCTATACGCGGACGAATATGCTCGAAGTTCTGAACGCAGACTATATCCGCACGGCGCGGGCAAAGGGCCTGTCGGAAAAGAAGGTCATCTACAAGCATGCGTTCCGCAATACGCTGATCCCGCTGGTGACGATCATCGGCGGCTCGCTGCCGGGCCTGTTCTCCGGCGCGCTCATCACGGAGACGCTCTTCTCCATCCCCGGCATCGGCTATGTGTCGTATCAGTCGATGGTGGCGGGCGATATTCCGTTCTCAATGTTCTATCTGTCGTTCATGGCGGTGCTCACGCTGGCGAGCAACCTGCTGACCGACATTCTGTACGGCGTGGTTGACCCGCGCGTGCGTATCTCGTAAGAAAGGAGACTGCACGAATGAGTGAACATAAAAACGAAGCCCCGAAGCAGGAGCAGCAGTACTCCCTGAACGACGACCGCCGCGTCAAGGTTCTCTCGCCGGGCGCGCTCGTCGCACGTCGGTTCTTCCGGAACCGGCTGGCCGTCATCGGTCTGTCCATTCTGATCGCGATGTTCCTGTTCTCCTTCCTCGGCGGCGTCATCAGCCCTTACGGACAGGACGAGCAGTTCTACACCTACACCCAGATGTCCAAGGAATACGTCGGCTTTACGCGCAACGACGCGATGCGCTTTGTCGTGGCCGACGGACAGGAATTCGGCTCCATCGCGCAGAGCAAGGCGCTCGACGCGTTCAAGAAGGGGCAGGCAGAATTCAACTATAAGGACGTCGATTATACGATCGAGGTCGTCAGCGACGACACCTATGCCGTCTATCGGGACGGCGAGGTCATGGGCTACGCCAGCCGCGACCTCATCAATGCCGTCGACGGCGGCGAGGCCGTTCCGTTCGCGGTGAAGCTGGCCGCGCTGAAGGCCGAGGCCCTCGGCGAGCGCGTGTTCGAGGCGGACGGCGCGGATTATGAGCTCGACGACGCCGGGAACATCATGCAGAACGGCGCGGAGCTCGGCTATCTCTCCCGCATTGTTGTCTCTGCGGCAGACCCCAGCATCGTGATCACGCGCGACTTCCGCGAGAAGCTCGAAGAAGCGGTCGACCGCGGGGACGAGAAGTTCAACTACACCGACGAGAACGGCGAGACCGCGGAATATGACATGGTCTTCGACGCAAGCACGAACGTCTGGTCGGTCAAGCAGATGAAGGATACCTACGTCTATGACCGCTATTCCGCACCGAGCAAGGAGCATCCGCTCGGCACGGACACGAACGGTATGGATATGCTGACGAGATTGATGTACGGCGGCCGCGTGTCGCTGATCATCGGCTTCATCGTTGTGGCGATCGAGGCGTCGCTCGGCATTCTGCTGGGCGGTATCTCGGGCTATTTCGGCGGATGGGTCGACGGGCTGATCATGCGCATCGTCGACGTGTTCTACTGCATCCCGTCGATGCCGATCATCATCATCATCGGCTCGGCCATGGACGCGATGAAGGTCGATTCCTGGACACGTATGGTCTATCTGATGCTGATCCTGGGCTTCCTCGGCTGGCCGGGCATTGCCCGTCTGGTGCGCGGCCAGATCCTCTCGCTGCGCGAGCAGGAGTTCATGCTGGCGACGGAGGCCGGCGGCATCCGCGTCTGGCACCGCATCTTCCGGCACCTCATTCCGAACGTCATCCCGCAGCTGATCGTCATCTGCACGATGGGCCTCGGCTCGACGATCATGACGGAGGCGACGCTGTCGTTCCTCGGTCTTGGCGTCAAATATCCGTTCGCGTCGTGGGGCAACATCATCAACGATGTCAATAATGCCTATGTCATGACGAACTATCTGTTTATCTGGATTCCGGCGGGCGTGTGCCTGCTGCTCACCGTCCTCGGCTTCAACTTTGTCGGCGATGGTCTGCGCGACGCATTCGACCCGAAGATGAAGCGGTAAAGGAAGGAGGAACGCACGATGGCAAAGAAACAGGAAGGATACCTTTCCGGCAAAGAAGCACGGCGGATCTCCAAGGAAAACCGCAAAATTACAAACCAGTTTGAGAAAAAGCGCAAGCGTAAGAATGTTCCCGAGAGCGAATATCTTACCAGCATGCACGACCCGAAAAATGCGGTCGAGTTTGATAACCTGCATACCTACTTCTTCACCGACACCGGTGTCGTCAAGTCGGTCGACGGCGTCTCCTTCGAGGTGCCCACCGGCAAGACTGTTGGTGTCGTCGGTGAGTCCGGCTGCGGCAAATCGGTCACGAGTCTCTCGCTTATGCAGCTGCTCCAGCGTCCGCAGGGCCAGATCGTCGAGGGCGAAATTCGCCTGAATCTCGGCGATAAGGCCTATGACATCACGAAGACACCCAACGAGAAGATGCAGAGCCTGCGCGGCAACTATGTCTCCATGATCTTTCAGGAACCCATGACCAGTCTCAATCCGGTCTTCCGCATCGGTGCGCAGATCGATGAGGTCATCGCTCTGCACGAGGGTGCGCACAAGACGAAGGAAGAGGTCAAGGCCCGTACCATCGAGATGCTCGAGACGGTTGGTATCGCCAACAGCGAAGGTGTCTATATGATGTACCCGCATGAGCTCTCCGGCGGCATGCGCCAGCGTGTCATGATCGCCATGGCCCTGGCCTGCAACCCCAAAATTATCATCGCCGACGAGCCCACCACCGCGCTCGACGTCACCATCCAGGCCCAGATTCTCGACCTTCTGCGCCAGCTCAAGGACAAGATCAACTCCTCCATCATGCTCATCACGCATGACCTTGGCGTGATTGCGGAGATGGCGGACTATGTCGTGGTCATGTACGCGGGCAGAATTGTGGAAAAGGGCACCGCCGAAGAGATCTTCGCCCACCCGAGCCACCCCTATACGATCGGCCTCATGGCCTCCAAGCCGGTGGTCGGGAAAAAGGTCGACAAACTCTACTCCATCCCCGGCAAGGTGCCGAACCCGGTCAATATGCCGGACTATTGCTACTTCAAAGACCGCTGCGAAATGCAGCTGGATTGCTGTAAGGGCGAATATCCCTGCGAGATCAGCCTGAGCGAAACACACAAGGTCAGCTGCTATCGCTATTACGAGGAAAACAGAAAGGCGGGTGAGTGAAATGGCGGAAAAGAAACTCAATACTGCGGATTTCACCCCCGTGACCTATGACCCGCAGTATATTCTGATGGTCAACAACCTGAAGAAATACTTCCCCATCAAGGGTGGCCTGCTCTCCAAGACCATCGGCCATGTCAAGGCGGTCGACGGCGTCACGTTCAACCTCAAGCGCGGCTGCACGATGGGCCTGGTCGGTGAGTCCGGCTGTGGCAAGTCCACCACGGGCCGAACCATCCTGCGCCTTTGCGGCGAAAAAACCGACGGTCAGGTGCTCTTCAACGGCAAGGAAATCTATGATCTTTCCCCGGCCGAGATGCGCGCCCTGCGCCCGAAGATGCAGATCATTTTCCAGGATCCGTTCTCCAGCCTTTCGCCGCGTCTGCCGGTCGGCGAGATTATCGGCGAGGCCGTGCGGGAGCATAACCTGGTTCCCAAGGCGGAGTTTGACGATTATATCGATCAGGTCATGGATAACTGCGGCCTGCAGCCGTATCACAAGACCCGTTATCCGCACGAATTCTCCGGCGGCCAGCGCCAGCGAATCTGCATCGCCCGCGCCCTTGCACTGAATCCGGAATTTGTTGTCTGCGACGAGCCGGTCTCCGCGCTCGACGTGTCCATCCAGGCCCAGATCATCAACCTGCTCAAAGAGCTGCAGGATCGATACAGCCTGACCTATCTTTTCATTTCGCATGACTTGTCCGTGGTCGAGCATATCTCTGACACCGTCGGTGTTATGTACCTCGGCAACCTCGTGGAATATGGCGATACGCAGGACATCTTTGACCATCCGCTTCACCCCTATACCAAGGCGCTGTTTTCGGCCATTCCGATCCCGGATCCCACGATCCGGCGCGAGCGCATCGTCCTGCAGGGATCCATTCCATCCCCGGCCAATCCGCCGAAGGGCTGCAAGTTCCATACCCGCTGCCCCTACGCAACGGACCGCTGCCGCGAGGAGGCGCCCTGCCAGCGTGAGGTCGAGCCGGGCCACTATGTGGTCTGCCATCTGTTTGAGAAATGAAACGGCGGGACGAATTTGAAGACGACGGCCGCACCGTTGCCGATATGAGCGGCATCGCGCCGCAGCCCACGTTTTTGCCCCGCCGCCGCAGAGCGGAGCAGCCCACCTCCGGAGAGGGACTGGATCTCACGCCGAAGGAAAAGCGCTGGGCCGCGCTCGGCGCAATGAAGGCCGTTCTGGTGATTGCGGGGGCCTATTTGCTGGGCCTCGGTGCGCTGCTTGCGCTGTTGTTTTTGCTCTGGCATTGAACCATGTACCACCCGGCTGAATCAGCCGGGCGGTTTCCTAGGGTGTATGCTTCCAACTCGCAACACACTCGGACAGAGGGCCTTTTCACGCTGTGCCGTGTCATTTTTCCTTGAAATACGTCAGGATTCCTGCGAAAAAATGTCTTGCGCAGCGCGAAAATTCCCAGCTGCCGGTCACATTTTCAGTTTTCAGATACCCTCTAGGCTTGCTCTGAAAACGGCCAATCCACCGGGGCGGCGGCGCAGCACGATACTTCCGTACCGCCGTCACATCGCCGGCAGACAGAGATCTCCGGACAATTTGTTCGGAATCTCTGAAGAATCCCCAAAATTGATTGCCTTTTGTTCCAAATTATGATAGGATCAAAAGGCTTTACCACGGAGCCGCCCGGCTCCAGAGAAAGCGAGGGGATATTTTGAATCAAAAACCGCAAAAGACGGGGAACGGCCGCACGCTGCTCCGGCTTCTGCATGGAAGCTGGGGCTATTTTACGGTCTGTATCCTTGCCGGCCTGGTCTTTACGGGCTGTGAGCTTGTGATCCCGCAGATCATTCGGATCAGTGTCGACTCGCTGATCGGCACGGAGCCCATCCGCGTC
The DNA here is from genome assembly GCA_900555665.1 of uncultured Eubacteriales bacterium. Taxonomy (GTDB): domain Bacteria; phylum Bacillota; class Clostridia; order Oscillospirales; family Oscillospiraceae; genus CAG-170. The sequence continues at coordinate 13,902 of USLX01000010.1, forward strand.
CCGGCCGTGCAGCGGATTGCGTCGCTCTTCGGAGGCGTAGAGCATTTGCGCGCTGCACTCTGGATTCCGGCGGCGCTTATGGCCGGAATGGGATTGCTCTCGGCACTGTTTCGCTACCTGACGAATCTCTACAGCGCCAAAGCGGGGGAGACCCTGGTCAAGACCAGCCGGGACCTTCTCTACCACCACATTCAGCACCTGCCCTGGGCCTGGCATATGAAAAACCCGACCGGCGACATCATTCAGCGCTGCACGTCTGACGTGGAGCGCATCAAACAGTTTTTCCAGGAGCAGTTTGTCCAGGTTTTTCGCATGCTCGCCATGATCCTCCTTTCACTCACCTGCATGGCGCTCATGAACTGGCGGCTGGCAATTGTCCCGGGCGTGATGTTCCCCATCATCGTCACCTATTCGATCCTCTTCCATAACCGCATCCGCGACCGCTTCACGGCCTGTGATGAGAGTGAGGGCGTCCTGTCCACCATTGCCCAGGAAAACCTCACGGGCGTGCGCGTTGTGCGCGCGTTCGGCCGCGAAAATTATGAGCGCGAACGCTTCGAGCGGCAGAATCAGGAATATACCACCCTCTGGGTGAAGCTCTGCAAAACCCTCTCTGACTTCTGGGCCGTCGGCGATACGACAGCCTGCATCCAGACGATGCTGGTCGTCGTCCTCGGCGCGCTGCTCTGTGTCCGCGGTCAGATGACCGAAGGAGAGTTCGTCTCGTTTTCCATCTATAATACCATGATCATTGGCCCGGTTCGCCGCCTCGGCCGCGTGATCTCGGAGATGAGCAAGGCCGGCGTCTCCGTGGCCCGCCTCGGCGAGATCCTTGACGCGCCTGCCGAACAGGATGCGCCCGGCGCAGTGCCGGCACCGATGAACGGTGATATTGCCTTTGACCACGTTACCTTCCGGTATGAAACAGGCCCGGATGTCCTGCAGGATGTCTCCTTCACCATCCCCAGCGGCACCAGCTTTGGTGTCCTCGGCGGCACAGGCGCCGGTAAGAGCAGCCTGCTTTTGATGCTCTGCAGGCTTTATGCGCCGTGTGAAGGAAGCGTCAGCGTTGGTGGAGTTGATCTTGCTGATCTGCCTGCCGCCTGGGTGCGGGAAAACGTCGGCGTTGTCCTGCAGGAACCGTTCCTGTTCTCCCGCACAATCGCGGAGAACGTCGGCATCTGCGGTGCGGATGCCGAAACCATCCACCGCGCAGCGGCCACGGCCTGCATTGCAGACGACATCGAGAGCTTTGCAAACGGCTATGATACCATGGTTGGGGAGCGCGGCGTCACGCTCTCCGGAGGCCAGAAGCAGCGCGTTGCCATTGCCCGTATGCTCACGAAAAAGACACCCATCATGGTCTTTGACGATTCGCTGTCTGCTGTCGACACGCAGACGGACGAGAAGATCCGCGCGGCGCTGCAGCGTGATCTGGCCGGCGCAACCACCATCATCATCTCCCACCGTATCACCACGCTTTTGGACTGCGACAACATCCTGGTTCTCGACCGGGGCCGTGTCCTCCAGCTTGGCACGCCTGCGGAGCTTCTGGCGCAGCCGGGCTTGTTCCGTAAAATTTACGACATGCAGATGTCCATCGGAGAGGAGGCGGACGCATGAACGAAAAACAGCCCCATCTGCGTCTGTTCGGCATTCCAAAGCTCGCAGCCTACCTGCCGGGCTATGGCAAACTGCTCTTCGCCATGGTCTTCTTCGGGACGCTGGGCAGTGTAATGGATGTTGTCATCCCGCTGTTCCAGAAATATGCCATCGATCATTTCATCGCCGAGGGCGCGATGCACGGCCTCGGTGCCTTCCTCGCGCTCTATGTTCTCGTCATGCTGGTGCAGACGGCTTCCAACTATATATCGGCCTACGGTGCCTGCAAGGCGGAGCTTTATATTGGCCGCGACCTCAAGCGCCAGGCGTTTGACCATCTGCAGACGCTCTCGTTTTCCTACTTCAATCAAAATAGCGTCGGCTATGTTCATGCCCGCGTGATGTCCGATACTGACCGCATCGCGAGCACGCTTGCCTGGGGATTGATGGAGGGGGTCTGGTATATCGCTTACCTGATCTTTGCCATTGTCACCATGTTTGTCCTCAACTGGAAGCTGGCCCTCTGCGTGATGGTTATTGTTCCGGTGCTGGTGCTCTCGGCCAGCTATTTCCAGAAAAAGCTTGTCCGCTACCATCGCCGCGTCCGGGAGCATAACTCCCAGATCACCTCCAGCTTCAACGAGGGCATCACCGGCGCAAAAACGACAAAGACGCTCGTCATCGAGGAAAAGATGGAAGGGGAGTTTGAACAGCTCACCGGCGAAATGAAGCGCGTCAGCGTCCGTGAAATGCGCGCTCGCAGCCTTTTCATGTCGACAACGGCGCTTGCCGCCTCTGTGGCTCTGGCCATTGTGCTCTGGCGCGGCGGCCTGATCACGCAGCGCGGTGTCCTCCTGGTCGGCACGCTCTCCGTCTTTATGAACTACGCCCAGGGCATGATGGAGCCCATTCAGTGGCTGGTGCAGGTGCTCTCCGCGCTGACCAATGTCCAGGTGAATGTGGAGCGTTTTACAAAGCTCATGGAAACGGAATCCGACGTCCGCGATACGCCGGAGGTCGTGGAGCGGTACGGCGACGCCTTCCACCCCAAAAAGGAAAACTGGGAGCAGATCCACGGGGATATCGAATTCCGCGACGTCACCTTCCGCTATCCGGACGGCCAGGAAAATATCCTCGAGCATTTTTCTCTCAAAATCCCGCAGGGCACCAACGTAGCCATCGTCGGAGAGACCGGCGCGGGCAAATCCACGCTCGTCAACCTCGTCTGCCGGTTCTTCGAGCCGACCGAGGGCCAGATTCTCATCGATGGCCGCGACGCGCGTGCGCGCAGTCAGCTCTGGCTGCATTCCAACATCGGCTACGTCCTGCAGACGCCGCATCTCTTCTCCGGCACGGTGTTGGAAAACCTGCGTTATGGCAATGAAAACGCCACCATGGAGCAGATCGAGGCCGCTGTCCACGCCGTTTCTGCCGACGGGATCATCGCCCGCCTGCCGGAAGGCTACGATTCCGATGTCGGCGAGGGCGGCAGTACGCTCTCCACCGGCGAAAAACAGCTGCTCTCGTTTGCGCGCGCCCTGCTCGCCGATCCGCGCATCTTTGTCCTCGACGAGGCCACCAGCTCCGTCGATACCGTGACGGAGCGCCTCATCCAGAACGCCATTGAAAAGGTCATGGCGGGCCGCACGTCGTTCATCATTGCGCACCGCCTGTCCACGATCCGCCGTGCCGATGTCATCCTCGTCGTTCACGACGGCAAGATCGTAGAGCGCGGCACGCATCAGTCCCTTATGGCCGCCAAAGGTGCCTATTGGCAGCTCTATACCCGCCAATACCGGGAGGAGCAGACCAAGAACATCATGGAAAAAGACGCCACTCAGTCCTGAGCGGCGCCCAGGCGCAAAGGCCCCAGATCCGAGTGAGGTTTACCGGATGTGGTGCTTCCTTTTCTGTAGTCCCCGCGTTATCATAACCTCAGAGAGAAAAAGCAGGAGGATTCCCATGAAAACCGTCAAAAAATATCTGCCCGGCGTCCTGATCGCCCTCGTCCTTGCTGCCGCAGCAAAAGCCCTCGAGGCGCTCGAGAGCGCCGCCGGCCTGCATTTTATCGGCGCGTCCGTCATTGCACTGTTTCTCGGCATGATTGTCAACCATTTCAACAAGCCCACAGCCCGGACGGCCCCCGGCATCAAATTTACCTCGAAAAAAATTCTGAAATTCGCCATTATTCTCCTCGGCGCCAGCCTGAATATCACCACGGTGCTCACTGTCGGCAAATTCTCACTTACCGTCATGCTCTTCACACTCGCGACCTGCTTTGGTCTCGGCTATTTCATCGGCAAGGCCCTTGGCCTGAACTGGAAGACCAGCAGCCTCATCAATGCCGGCACCGGCATCTGCGGTGGCAGCGCCATTGCGGCCATTGCCCCGGTCATCGATGCCAGCGACTTGGATATCGCCTACGGCATGTCCGCGACCTTCCTCTTTGATATGGTCATGATCGTGGTGTTCCCGCTTCTGGGCCGCGCACTTGGCCTGTCTGATGCGGCCTTTGGCCTCTGGGCCGGCACTGCCGTCAATGATACCTCCAGCGTTGTTGCCACCGGCTACGCCTTCAGCGAGGCGGCGGGCGACTTTGCCACCATGGTCAAGCTCACGCGCACGCTATCCATCATCCCCGCTGTACTTGTGTTTACCGCCATCAGCCTGCACCTGAAAAAGAAGGCCGCTACGGCGGATGGTGCGGCCGTTCGGGTCAACCTGAAATCGATCTTTCCCTGGTTCATTCTGGCCTTCCTCGCCATGTCCGGCCTCACCAGCCTCGGCCTGATCCCGGCGGAGCTCGCAGCTGCGCTGAAGTCTGTCAGCAAGTTTCTGATGGTCGCGGCCCTTGCTGCCATTGGCCTGAATACCGACTTTAAAACCCTCTGCCGCTCCGGTGCGAAGCCCATGCTCCACGGCTTTATCATCTCGCTGCTCGTGGTGCTCGTCGCCATTGGTGTGGAGTATCTCATCGGCGTCGCCCCGACCGGCACGCTCGGCTGAGAATATTTTTCAAAGCCCTTGACGCACCAGGAAGAACCCATTATAATAATTTGGCTTTCCGAGTAAACCGGAGAAATCAGGATTTAGGAGGGGGATTATGGCCCGTTCAGGTGCATTGCGCGGTGAAATCCAAATGACCGAGGGTTCGCTCTGGAAAAACATCCTGCTCTTCAGCATCCCACTGGTCTTCTCGCAGCTCCTTCAGGTCATGTTCAATATGGCAGACGTGGCTGTCGTCGGTAAATTTGCCAGCGACACGGCTCTCGGTTCTGTCGGCTCGACGTCTACGCTCGTCACGCTCTTCACCGGCTTTCTCATCGGCATGGGCAATGGCGTCAACGTCCGCGTGGCGCAGCATCTCGGCGCGCGCCACGAAGCGGAAACCAGCCGCTCCATCCACACGGCCTTTCTGCTCTGCACCATTGCAGGCCTGGTCATCATGGGCCTCTGCCTGGCGCTTGCGGCCGATATGCTTGAGGTTCTCCATACGAAAGAGGATCTGCTTCCCGGTGCGGTGCTCTATTTCCGCATCTACGCCCTCGGCATGCCGGCCCTCGGGATCTTCAATTTCGGCAACGCGGTGCTCAGCGCCAATGGCGATACGAAGCGACCGCTTCTGTATCTCACCATTGCGGGCGTGCTGAACGTCATTTTAAACCTTTTCTTCGTCATCGTCTGCAAAATGGCGGCTGACGGCGTCGCCCTCGCCAGCGTCATTTCGCAGTATGTCTCGGCGATTCTGGTCGTCTGGCACATGATGCGCCTGACGGACGCCTGCCGCTTCCGCTTTTCCGCGCTCCGGCTGCACGGCGACGAGGTGGGGCGGATCCTGGGCCTTGGCGTCCCCGCCGGGATCCAGAATATGATCTTCGCCATTGCAAACCTCTTCATTCAGGCGGCCGTCAACTCCTTCGATTCTACAATGGTCTCCGGCAATGCTGCCGCGGCCAACACCGATACCATCATCTACAACATCATGATGGCCTTCTATACCGCCTGTTCGACCTTTATGGGGCAGAACTGGGGAGCAGGTCACAAGCGCCGCATGATGGAAAGCTATCTCATCAGCCTCTGCTATTCCTTTGGTATTGCGGCCGTGCTGGGCGTCGCCTTCTATTTTGCGGGCCGCCCCTTCCTCTACGTTTTCACCAACAGCCCGGAGGTGGTCGAGGCCGGCATGCAGCGGATGAAGATCATGTGCTTTTCCTACGCCATCAGCGCCTTTATGGATACCGCCATCGCAGCCTGCCGCGGTCTCGGGCGCACCATCGTGCCGACCGTGGTCGTCATCCTGGGCTCCTGCGTGTTCCGCGTGATCTGGGTCTATACCATCTTCGCACACTATCAGACCATTCCTTCGCTCTATCTCCTCTACGCCTTTTCCTGGACCATTACGGCCACGGCGGAGATTGTCTACTTCCTGCACTGCTTCCGCCGCCTCCGCCTCGCGCCGGAGGCAGCCTGAGCTTGCGCCTGCCCGAAAACTGTGCTATACTGAACGCAGAACAGCCGGAAGGGGAGGCCTATGTCCCAGATTACCAAGCGGGCGCTGTCCGCATCGCTCAAAAAGCTGCTCCTGCAAAAGCCACTCAGCAAAATTACCATCAACGACATCGCAGAGGACTGCGGCATCAACCGTATGACCTTCTATTACCACTTCAAGGACATCTACGACCTGATCGAGTGGACCTGCGAAGAGGACGCCAGCCGTGCCCTCGCCGGACAAAAGACCTACGATACCTGGCAGCAGGGCCTGCTTCAGATCTTTGAGGCCGTCCTTCAGAATAAGCCCTTTATCATGAACGTCTACCATTCCGTCAGTCGTGAGCAGGTGGAGAATTATCTCTACAAGCTGACCTATGACCTGCTCGTCGGCGTCGTCCGGGAAAAGGCCGCCGGGATGTCCGTCCGCGAAGAGGATCAGGACTTCATCGCCACCGTCTACAAATACGCCTTCGTCGGCCTCATGCTTGACTGGATCAAGTCCGATATGAAGGCCGATCCGCAGCTGATTGTCGATCGTTTGGCTCAGGTCATGCACGGCAACGTTGCCGCCGCGCTCGAGCGTCTGCGCATCGACAAGACCCCATCAAATCCTGCTGAATGATAAAAAATCAAACAATTGCAGCGCCGGTGATAAGAATTTTATCACCGGCATTTTTCTGTTTATTGTCCTTTTTCCGCCGCTGGAGTATACTCAAACCATCAAAAGGAAGAATAAACAACAGCGGAATCTAAATGGAGGTACTGAATCATGTATTATTCGAGTGGTAACTATGAAGCATTTGCCCGTCCGAAAAAGCCCGCGGGCGTAGACAACAAATCGGCCTATATCGTGGGCAGCGGCCTTGCAGCCCTGACGGCAGCCTGCTATCTCGTCCGCGATGCCCAGATGAAGGGCGAGCGCGTCCACGTCCTGGAAAAGGGCCCCACCGCAGGCGGCGCCTGCGACGGCTATAAGTTTGAAAACCTGGGCTACGTCATGCGCGGCGGCCGCGAGATGGACAACCATTTCGAGGTCATGTGGGATCTGTTCCATTCCATCCCGTCCCTTGAAACCGAGGGTGTCAGCGTCCTCGACGAGTACTATTGGCTCAACAAAGAGGATCCCAACTACTCTCTCTGCCGTGCAACGGTCAACCGCGGCCAGGACGCCGGCACAAACGGCAAGTTTGCCATCTCTGACAAGGGCGCCATGGAGATCATGAAGCTCTTCTTCACCCCGAATGAACAGCTCCAGGATAAGAAGATCACCGATTTCTTCGACGACGAAGTCTTAAACTCCAACTTCTGGCTTTACTGGCGCACCATGTTCGCCTTTGAAAACTGGCACAGCGCCCTGGAGATGAAGCTTTATATCCAGCGCTATATCCACCACATCGGCGGTCTGCCCGACTTCACGGCTCTGCGCTTCACGAAATACAACCAGTATGAGTCCATGATCCTCCCGATGGTGAAATACCTCGAGAACTTCGGCGTGCAGTTCCACTTCGGCGTCCAGGTCACGAATGTAGAATTTGACTGCCAGCCGGGCCGGAAGCTTGCCAAGCGGATCGACCTCCTGGAGGACGGCAAAGAAGAGCATATTGACCTCACGGAAAATGATCTCGTCTTCATCACCAACGGCGGCTGCGTCGAAAATTCCTCCATGGGCAGCCAGAACGAGCCGGCGGCGTACAACACCGAGCTGAAGCCGGGCGGCGGCTGGGATATGTGGCGGAAGATTGCCGCGCAGGATCCCGCCTTCGGCCATCCCGACAAGTTCTGCTCCGACCCCGAGAAGACCAACTGGATGAGCGCCACCGTCGAAACGCTCGACCAGAAGATTATCCCCTATATCAAAAACATCTGCAAGCGCGATCCGTTCACCGGCAAGGTCGTCACCGGCGGCATCGTGAGCGTGAAAGACTCCAGCTGGCTTCTCAGCTGGACCATCAACCGCCAGCCGCAGTTCCACAGCCAGCCCAAAGATCACTGCCTCGTCTGGGTTTACGCCCTGTTCACCGACAAGCCCGGCGACTTCATCAAAAAGCCGATGCGCGAGTGCACGGGCCGCGAGATCTGCATGGAGTGGCTCTATCACATCGGTGTCCCCGAAGATCAGATTGAAAACCTTGCGACCAACAGCGCCAATACCGTCCCGGTCATGATGCCCTATATCGATGCCTTCTTCATGCCGCGCGCCTATGGCGACCGGCCGAAGGTCGTGCCCGACGGCGCTGTGAACTTTGCATTCCTCGGCCAGTTCGCGGAAACCCCGCGCGATACCATCTTCACCACCGAGTATTCCATGCGCACCGGTATGGAAGCGGTTTACACGCTGTTGAACGTCGACCGCGGTGTCCCTGAGGTCTGGGGCAGCGTCTATGACGTTCGTGACCTCCTGAACGCGACCGTCAAGCTCCGCGACGGCAAACCCATCACGGACATGGACATGAACCTGCTTGAAAAGCTCGCCATCAAAAAGGGCCTTTCCAAGCTCGAAGGTACCGATCTTGAAAAGCTCCTCAAGGAGTATCATGTGATCTGAGGAATTGCTCCTGAATTCAGCAAGCCCGGCAGTCAGAGATTTCAGAAGGGAAGCCGCCCCAATCAGGCGTCCCCACCTTTGAGCCTGCCAAGTGTGGAGCATGAAACCGTGCTTTCTCCGAAGGTCATCACCCCCAAAGAGCGTCCCAGCGCTGCCGCTGCCCTCCGGCAGCTTCGTGCGGCGCGCCGGTGATCGTGAAAGGCGTGCCCGCACCCCGCCTGCTTCCAATCCTGGAAGCAGGCGGATCTTTTTTTCGCAGGACCCGCAAGCTGTCGGGCATTCCTTTTCGCACCAGCCGGCGCTGCGCGTTTCGCAGCTTTTGACATTCCCCAATTCCCTCCGTTGTATTTATGAGAAAATCATGATAAAATCAAACCAAGGAGGCTGCACGATGGAATCTACGCATAACACGTTTTCCTGGACGCCGGAGCGCGTGCGCTTTATGGCCGATGCCCTCCGTTATCTCCGCGCCTATGCGCCGCATCCGGAAGAGATCTCGCCGGATGCCGTTCTCCCGCAGCTCAGGCCCCTTCCCAATCATCCGGACTTCCGGTTTTACCTGCCGAGGAAACGCGAAATTGGACTGATTACCTTTGAAACTTCGAATATTCAGGAGGTTTTTGCATGAAACAGCTCTTTGAGGCCCTGCTTGCCGTGCTGCGGCGCGGGGAGACTGCCGCACTTTGCACGATCCTTGGTACAAGCGGTTCCGCGCCGCGCGGCGCCGGCGCAAAAATGGCCGTTTTTGCCGACGGAACCAGCATCGGAACGGTTGGCGGCGGTGCGGTGGAGCTTCGCACGATCGGCATGGCGCAGGAGGCCATTGCCAGCGGAAGGTCGCTTCTGCACGGCTTTTCGCTCGCCCAAAATCAAATCGAAGACCTCGGCATGATCTGCGGCGGCAATGTCACAATCTATATCCAGGTTCTCTGCCCGCAGCAGCCCGGCCTGCTTGCGTTTTTGGAGGATGTCTGCGCCCTGCTTACGCAGACGCAGAGCGCCTGGCTGCTCTACGAGCTGAAAGACGGTGAGGTCAGCCAGATGGGAACCTATACGGCCTCAGCCGGCCTCCGGCATATGCTTCTGGATGAGTCGGAGTTAAACTGTCTGCTCACCAGCCAGCCGGTCTATCAACCCGGCGAGCCGGCCTACTATGCCGAGCCGCTGGTGATGGCCGGAACGGTCTATATTTTCGGCGGCGGTCATGTTGGCACGGCGCTTGTGCCGGTGCTGCACTACGTCGGCTTCCGGGTCGCGGTTTTTGATAACCGCCCCGATTTTGCCACGCCGGATCATTATCCGCAGGCAGATTCCGTTATTTTTGGCCAATATCAGGACTTTTCTCCCTGGGTCACGCTGCACCCGGAGGACTATGTCGCTATCATGACCCCCGGCCACCAGGCCGACCGGGAGGTGCTCCTCCAGGCCCTGCGCAGCGAAGCAACCTACATCGGCTGCATCGGCAGCCGCAGTAAGATCGCCGGTACACGCGCGTGGCTGGAAGAGCACGGCATCCCGCGCGAGGCGTGGGCACGGGTGCATGCACCGATCGGCATTCCGCTCGGCGGACGGACACCGGAGGAGATCGCCGTCAGTATTGCCGCAGAGATGATCCGCCATCGGGCCGAACATCTCGGAAATCGGAGGTAAGCATGCGTGAGCTGCAAGGAAAGCGGGTCTATCGGCACTTCAAGGGGGACTATTATCTGGTGGAAGAACTGGCGCACGACGCCGAGACCGGCGAGCCGGTTGTGGTCTACCGGAAGCTTTACGGCGACGGCGGCCTCTGGGTTCGGCCGCTTGCGATGTTTCTGAGCGAGGTGGATCACGAAAAATATCCAGACTGCCCACAGAAGTACCGTTTTGAGCTCCAGGAGATCGAGAGCGTCGCGGGACATTGAGCAGCCGCGCCGGCGTTTTGATACCGCGTACCAAAACAGGCCCTGGACGGAGTATTTCTCTCCGTCCGGGGCCTGTTCGGTAATTCTATGCGTCAAAAGCTCACGCCCGCCAGATTCCGGAAGAGGCCTCCAGCAGCGCACATTCACGCACCAGCCCAACCGCCTTTTTCAGGCCCTCATCCCGGTTCATCAGGCTGTCCTCGTGCGCAATGCTGATCGTGCCGGCATAACCGGTTTTCCGCAGCTCTGAAAACAGCGCCCGCCAGAAAGCTTCCCCATTCCCGTAACCGACGGTGCGGAAGATCCAGCTCCGATGACGGTCTTTGCGCCAAGCGCCTGAAGGATCAAACCGGCAGCTGTACCAAGAATGCCAAGTCCCGGGATCCAAACATGTGCGCCAGGGGCGATTGCCGCCCGCATCGCTGGGCCGCAGAGGGGCAAGCAGGATTTGTTGAACTATGAAATCGTGATCCGGGGAAGCACGGGAAGCTTCCTTGGAGATCTTGGCTGATCTGTTTTGCAGCGCTTGAGAAGGCCCCGGAAACGAGGATGATAAGTTGACATAATCATCTGGAGTATCAAACACAGCGCACCGCCCATTCGGCGGTGCGCTGTGTTTTGTAAAAGTCGATATTATTGCAAACGTGGGCGGTTTTTTATTCAGGTAAAATCCCGAGCTGGTAGAAGGCGACGGCACTGGCGGCGGCAACATTGAGGGAGTCGACGCCGTGGCTCATTGGGATGTAAACGGTATCATCGCAGGCGGTGATGGTAGCCGGAGCGAGACCGTCGCCCTCGGTTCCAAGCACGATGGCGAGCCGCTCCCGCGCAGCAAGTTCCGGATCCCGCAGGGAACGGGAGCCTGGACAAAGTGCCATGGCAAGTGTGGAAAAACCACGTTCTTTCAGAAAATCAAGCCAGTTTTCAACTGCATATGTCCACGGAATTTGAAATACGGTTCCCATCGACACACGGATGGCGCGACGGTAGAGCGGATCTGTGCAACCCGGGGTCAAAAGTATTGCATCCATCCCTAAAGCGGCCGCAGAACGAAAGATTGCTCCTAAATTTGTTGGATTCATGACATTTTCCAAAACGACAAGCCGCCGGGCCTTTTCACACAGTACAGCGGGCTCCGGGAGTGCTTTGCGGCGCATCGCACAGAGCATTCCGCGGGTGAGGGGATAGCCGATCAGGTTTTGCAAGACGGAGAGCTCTGCTGTGTAGATCGGGACATCGGGATAACGATTCCAGAACATTTCGTTATGGTTTTCAAGTAATTTTTCGTCGATCAAGAATGAAATCGGAACATATCCGGAGTTTAATGCGCGGCCGATGACCATGGGGGTTTCGGCGATGAATTTTCCCTGCTCTGGGGCCTCGCGGCAGACGAGCTGATTTTCCGTCGTTCGTGCATAGATATTCAGTTCTGGTGCGGCAAAATCGGTGATGCGGAGGATGCGGCTCATGGCTGAGCCTCCGGCGTGATATGCGCCTTCAGCCATGCGTGCATCTCCGCGCGGCCCTCCTCTGACATCGGAAAGGTGCGCTCGTCTTCCATTTCGCTCTTTTCGTAGCACAGCGGCCCGTGCCAGACCTCAACACGGATGGAGCTCTCTGGGAGATTGACCTCCTTCGGAGTTAACATAATTACATTTGGCGTGGCCTTGAAGCGCATCGCATCATAGCTGCCGGTGAAGATATTTCCGTTTTCAAAGCTGTGCAGCACGGGCAGAAACAGATCCTCTCGCGTCACGGGAGCAGGGCCTCCATTTCGTCTAGAAGTTCCCCAAAGAGGGACAGCGCGGACTCGACCGGCTGCGGCGTGGTCATGTCGACGCCGGCCCCGCGCAGGAGCTCAATCGGCGTTTTGCTGCAGCCACCGGAGAGGAAGCCGAGATAGTTTGCAACAGCGGGAGCACCCTCGGCCAGGATTTTTTTGGAGAGCGCGATGGCTGCAGAATAGCCGGTTGCGTACTGGAAAACGTAATAATTGTAGTAGAAATGCGGAATTCTGGCCCATTCCAGTGCGATTTCTTTGTCGAGCACAATGTCCGGGCCGTAGTAGGCTTCGTTCAGCTTGCGGTATTCGTCGCAGAGCAGTTCGGCGGTCAGCGTCTGCCCCTGCTGGCTGAGTTCCGCGATGCGAAGCTCAAATTCTGCGAACATGGTTTGACGATAGAGCGTGGTGCGGAACTGCTCGAGGAAGTAGTTGATGAGATAGGCACGCTGGCGCTTGTCGGTTGTCTTTTGGAGCAGATGCTGCATCAGAAGGGCCTCGTTGCAGGTCGAAGCAACCTCGGCAACGAAGATGACATAATCCTGGTAGACGACCGGCTGGGTGCGGTTGGAAAGATAGGAATGCAGGGCATGCCCCATCTCGTGGGCCAGAGTAAACTGGCTGTCGAGCGAGCCGGAATAATTCAACAGGACATAGGGATGCACATGGGCGCCAGCGGAATAGGCACCGGAGCGTTTGCCGACGTTTTCATAGACATCGATCCAGCGGTTCTCAAAGCCCTCGCGCAGGATCTTGCCATAGTCCTCGCCCAGGCAGGAGAGGGCTTCGCAGACAGTCTTTTTCGCCTCTTCGTAGGGAATCTGGACGTCCACGTCCGGCAGGAGCGGCGTATAGATGTCATAAAAATGCAGCTCATCCAGACCCATCAGGCGCTTGCGCAGGCGCATATAGCGGTACATTTTGTCGAAATTGCGGTGAACTGTGTCGATCAGGTTGGAATAAACGCTGACAGGCACCTCTGTGGCGTCCAGCGAGGCAGCCTGCGCGGAGGGATAGTTCCGGGCCTTGGCGAAGAACTCCAGCTGCTTGACCTGGGCGCAGAGCATGCCGGAGAGGCTGTTTTGATAGTTGCCATAGACGCCGTAGAAGCTCTCAAAGGCGTTTTTGCGGAGGACGCGATCGGCCGACTGCATGCAGGGGATATAGGTGCCCTGCGTGATCTGGTGCGGCTTGCCCTCGGCATCCAGCGCGTCCGGGAAGGTCATGTCGGCATTGGAGAAGAGGGAGAATATGCGGTGCGGCGCGCCGGCCATCTCTCCGGCGGCGGCGAGGAGCTTTTCTTCCTTTTCGGAGAGAATATGCTCCCGTTTACGGCGGATTACGCCAAAATGGCGGCGATATAGTTCGAGTTCCGGCACGTCCTGATAGAACTGCTCCATGGTCTCATCGGGGATGGAGAGCAGCTCGGGCACCTCGAAGCTCGTCTGTTCACCAAGCTCGACACCAGCCTTTGCGATCTGGCCGAGGAGGGCCTGGTTTTCCGCGACGCGGGTATCCTCATCGCTTTTGCGGTAGGCATAGTTGCCGAGGGAATCGTAGAGCTCGGCAACCTGATCGTTCAGGCGCATGTAGGCAAGCAAATTGCTTGCAGAAGTGTGGATTTTACCGGAAAATGCGGCAAGCTCCTGGCCAAGCTGCTGCAATTTCTTCAGATCCTCCTGCCAGAGGGCGGGGGAGGCATAGAGATCTTCAATGGCCCATTTGTCTTTTTGGGCGATTTCGCTTCGTTCCGGAATTTTTTTCATGATTTCGTCCCCTTTCTGCGGATATGATAGCATAAAAACAACAACTTCTCAAGGGGGAAAGGCGGAATTGACAAGGAGGTTCAAATATGATAAAATATGCGCGAAATTTTGAATTTTATTCATAACACTCCCACCGGATTTTGCCGTTGGGCAGGGTCGGCAGCGGCTGCAGCTGCGGCGGGAGCTGCGGCGAAGATGCGGGTGGACGCTGCGGCAGAATGCGCGGCAAAGCGCACGGCAAAGTATGCCGTGGGGCGCGGCAGCGCGCGCGGCGGAGGCTTGCGGGTGGCAGCGGCAGGGGTGCGGCAGAAGAACAAGGAGTCATTTGCGATGAAAAAAAGAGAGACAGCGGGCTGTTTGATGCTGTTTGTGACGGCCATGATCTGGGGCTCTGCCTTTTTGGCGCAGCAAAGCGGCATGGAGCACATCGGGCCATTTACGATGCAGACCGTGCGATATTTGCTGGCGGGGCTGGTGCTGCTTCCGTTTATTGCCATTTTCGACAAGACGGGGAAGATCACGAAAAAACCGGTGACACGGGAGGAACGGCGGCTGCAGTATGGCAGCGGCGCGATTTGCGGGGTGCTGCTGTGCGTGGCAAGTATTTTGCAGCAATATGGGCTGATCTATACGTCGGTGGGAAAGTCCGGGTTTATCACGGCGCTTTATATTGTGCTGGTGCCGCTGATCGGGTTGCTCTTTGGGCGCAAGACGGACGTATTTACCTGGATCTACGCGCTGATTGCGGTGGCGGGGCTTTACATTCTGAGTATGAGCGGCGCGGTGACAGTGAACAAGGGGGATCTGCTGACGCTTTGCTGCGCGGTGGGCTTTGCGCTGCATATTTTGAAGATCGACTCGGTGACGGGCCGGGTGGACGGTGTGCGGCTGGCGTGCACGCAGTTTTTCGTGTGCGCGGCGCTGTCAGCGGTCGGGATGGTGCTGCTCGAGCGGCCGGTTTGGAGCGATATTCTGGCCGGGTGGTTCCCGATTGTCTATGCGGGCGTGCTGTCCGGCGGCGTGGCCTATACGATGCAGATTTTGGGGCAACAGAGCGTGCCGCCGACGCTGGCGTCGATGATTATGAGTCTGGAGTCGGTGTTTGCGGCCCTGTTTGGATGGATCATCGGGGGGCAGACCCTCTCGGGGCGGGAGCTGGCAGGGTGTGCCATGATGTTTGCGGCGATTGTGCTCTCGCAGCTGCCGCGGCCGCAGCGGAAGAAGGCAGAAAACTGAACATGGGTCTGATTCCGGAGAAAGTTCAGAAAGAGGACGAAGCGGGAGATTGTCAAAAAACGATAAAATGCAGTTCTGCAACAGAGCAGCGGGGATAGAG
>USLX01000011.1 GCA_900555665.1 uncultured Eubacteriales bacterium
GCCAAGGTCTTCATGGGCGACACCGGTTCGCTCTTCCTCGGCGCGGCGGTCTGCGGACTCGCCTTCGCGCTCGATATGCCGCTCATCCTCATCCTGGTCGGCTTCGTGTACATCTGCGAGACGCTCTCCGTCATCCTCCAGGTCACCTATTTCAAGCTGACCCACGGCAAGCGCATCTTTAAAATGACGCCCATCCATCATCACTTTGAGCTCTGCGGCTGGAGCGAAAATAAGATCGTCGCCGTCTTCGCCGCCGTGACCGTCCTGCTCTGCGTCCTGGCCTTCCTCGGCGTGATGGGCCGGTATTGATCCGGAAAAAACCAACGGAAAGGGGAGAGACCATGCCGTCCTCGTCCGGTGTCACCACCATCTATGAAAACCAAACCGAGCAGCTCCCGCAGCCGAAAAAGCCGCATGGCAAGGTCCTGCTCGACGAGCGCGGCCTGCTCGACCTGCCGTTTCTGGCCATCACGATCCTTCTGGTTCTCATTGGCCTTATTATGATGTTCTCGGCCAGCTATGCCCGTGCCTATCAGGCAACCGGCAAGTCAACCTATTACTTTGCCCGCCAGGCCATTTTCGCGGTGCTCGGCATCGGCGTGATGCTCTTCATCTCCCGGCTCAACTATCAGATGTGGCGCTTCGCGTCGTTCATCGTCCTGGGCGTGTCGGTCTTCTTCCTCCTGCTCGTCCCCTTCATCGGCGAGGCCTCACACGGCGCCAAGCGCTGGATCACCGTCGCCGGCATCCGCTTCCAGCCCTCCGAGCTGGCGAAGGTTGCCATCGTCATGTCCTTCGCCTCCCTCATGTCCATCTACCGCGAAAAAATGCAGACCTTCCGCTACGGCATCCTGCCCTTCGCGGTCATCCTTGTCGTGCTGGGCGGCCTCGTCGCCCTCGAGCGGCATTTTTCCTGTATTCTGATCATGCTCGCCCTCGGTGCGGTCATGATGTTCCTCGGCGGCGTGCACCTGCGGTGGTTCGCCCTCGGCGGCGGCGTTGTGGCCGTGTTCGCCATCATCTACCTCACGCGCATGGGCTACGCGGGCGACCGCGTCACGGCCTGGCGCGATCCGGCGTCCGACCCGACCGATACCGGCTATCAGATCCTCCAGTCCCTCTATGCCATCGGCTCCGGCGGCCTCATGGGCCTCGGCCTCGGCAAGGGACGGCAGAAATATCTCTACCTGCCCGAAGAGCATAACGACTATATTTTCCCCATCGTCTGCGAAGAGCTGGGCTTTGTGGGGGCCGTCGTCGTCATCTTGCTCTTTGTGCTGCTCATCCTGCGCGGCTACTGGATCGCCATGCACGCGCGCGACCGCTTCGGCGCCCTGATGGCCGCCGGCCTCACGACGCACCTGGCCCTCCAGGTCTTCCTGAACATCGGCGTCGTTACCAACTTCCTGCCCGCCACCGGCATCTCCCTCCCGTTCTTCTCCTACGGCGGCACGGCACTTTTGATCCAGCTGTTCGAAATGGGCCTCATTCTGGCCATTTCCCGCCAGAATGACAACAAATTGCTGTAAGGAGCGCCTATGAAAGTGATCTTTACCTGCGGCGGCACCGGCGGCCACATCTATCCGGCCATCGCCGTCGCCAAGCTCATGCAGGAGCGTCATCCCGACTGCCAGATCCTCTTCATCGGCGCGGAAGACGGCATGGAAAATAAGCTTGTCCCGCGCGAGGGCTTCCGGCTCGAAACGCTGAAAATTTCCAACTATCAGCGCAGCCTCGCGCCGAAGGCCGTCTGGCACAACCTCACCACGCTGCTCCATATGGCCGGCTCCATGCGCAAGGTGCGCGCCATCATCCGCGACTTCCATCCGGACGTCATCGTCGGCACCGGCGGCTACGCCAGCTTCCCAGCCCTGAAAATGGGCGGCAGGCTTCGCGTGCCCACCGCCGTCCACGAGTCCAATGCCGTCCCCGGCCTTACAACGCGCATGGTCGAAAAGGACGTCACGCGCATCATGGTCTCCTTCCCGGACAGCCGCGACCAGTATTCCAACCCCGACAGCGTCATCGTCACCGGCACGCCCGTCCGCGCCAGCTTCCTCTATACCAACCGGGAGCAGGCGCGCGCCGCCCTTGGCCTGGCCGACGGCAAGCCGCTCATCGTCTCCTGCTGGGGCAGCCTCGGCGCGCGGGAGATGAATAAAAAGATCGCCCGATTTATGAAGCGCGAGCAGGATGACCACACGCCCTATCACCACATCCATGCCACCGGCTCCTTCGGCTGGCGCTGGATGCCGGACTATGTGAAGCAGCAGGGCGTCGACCTCTCTGCCAACCCCATGCTCGATCTGCGCGAGTATATCTATGACATGCCGCAGGTCATGGCCGCGGCCGACCTTATCATCTGCCGTGCCGGCGCGGCCACCATTGCCGAGGTCTGCGCCTCCGCCACGCCCTGCATCATGGTGCCCTCGCCGAACGTGACGGGCAACCACCAGGAAAAGAACGCCCGCGTGCTCGAGAAAAACGGCGCAGCCGTTGTCATCCGCGAAGCCGACTGCGACGGCGACACTCTCTACGAAACGGCAAAGCAGCTTCTCGCCGACAGCGAACGCTGCCGTGCCATGCGCGCCGCCGCGGCCAATCTCGCCGTAGTCGATGCCGCCGAGCGCATCTATCAGACCGCGATCGACCTTGCCCGCCCCTCCTGACACCTGCGTCCCCGCCTCCGCATAGGATGGGAAAACCATCCGGAAGTGGAGGAGACCATATGCAATGCTACAAGATCTGCGGCGCGCAGCCGCTCCGGGGTGAGACGGCCATCAGCGGGGCCAAGAACGCGGCTCTGCCGATTCTCGCTGCCTGTGTGCTCTGCCGGGGCCCCTGCGTTCTGCATAACTGTCCGGACATCGCCGATGTCGAAACGTCGCTCGCCATCCTGCGCACCCTCGGTGCAAAAACCGCCCGCGCGGGCAGCACGCTTGTCGTGGATGCCTCCGGGCTTACCCAGACGGCGATACCCGCAGCGCTTGCCGCTCGCATGCGCTCATCCGTGCTGTATTCCGGCGCTCTGTTAGCCGCAGCGGGTGCCGCATCAATGCCGCTCCCCGGCGGCTGCCCCCTCGGTCGCAGACCCATTGATTACCACTTGCAGGCATTTCAAAAACTTGGCGCGAAATGTTCGAAATTCGAAGGGAAATACGAAATTTCCTGGGAAAATCCGTGCGGAACATTGATTGAACTTCCACGCCCCAGCGTCGGCGCCACGGAGAACGCCATTCTCGCCGCCCTGGGCTGCAAAGGCGAACCAACTGTGCTGAAAAATGCCGCAATGGAGCCTGAAATCCTGGATTTTGTGAACTTTTTGCGATCTGCCGGCGCGGAAATCTCCGGCGGCGGCACGCCAGAACTCCATATTTTGGGCGGAAAACCGCTCCACGGCACTACATATTGTGTCCAACCCGACCGCATCGAGACGGCAACCTTCCTCTTCGCCACAGCCGGCTGCGGCGGAGATGTCCTCTTGAAACGAACGAATGTATCTGATATAAAAACAATTACGGCCCTGCTTCAACAGATGGGCTGCGAACTTTCAGATGGCAAAAATACCGTAAGAATCAGCAGAAATGGGAAGATATCAGCACTTTCCAACGTAAAAACAGCGCCCTATCCCGGCTTCCCAACCGACTGTCAGGCCCTTCTCACCGCCGCGCTCCTCCGCGCGAACGGGGAGAGCTGCATCGAGGAAACCGTCTTCGAAGAGCGCTTTCACCATATTCCGGAGCTTCAAAAGTTGGGTGCAGACCTGAAAATCACGGGAAATTCCGTAAAAATTCACGGGAAAAGTTCGCTGCACGGCGCAGCAATTACGGCGAAAGACCTGCGCGGCGGCGCAGCACTCGCCCTGGCGGCTCTGCAAGCGGAAGGCGTCTCAAATCTTCGCGGTTTGGCCCATATTGACCGTGGATACGAACATTTTGACCAAAAACTCCGCGCCCTCGGCGCAAACATTGTGCGAACTTTTGCCGGATAAAACCGGCGGAAAAGGGGAAAACCTATCATGGCAGGAAGAAATAAGCAGGAAAAAAATCGCAGACCGTCCAGCGGCATCGCCGCGCGGCTGGTGATCATGCTTGCCGTAGTTGCAGCGATTGTCTTCGGCGTGGCCATCTTTTTCAAGGTGACAACCATTGAGGTGCAGGGAAATTCCCTCTATTCTGCCGAGAGCGTGATTGCGGCATCCGGCATCGAGCCGGGCGACAATCTCCTGTTGGTCAACAAGGCCACCACGGCTGGAAACATCCTTGCCGCGCTTCCTTATGTCGAAGAAGTACGCGGAATTGTACGATCTTTGCCGGATACTGTCGTAATTCAGATTAAAGAGAGCGAAGCAAGTTTTGCCGTCCAGACCGACGTCAATACGACCTGGCTGATCAACAGCCGCGGCAAGGCGCTGGAAAAGGTGGAAGGGGATCTGCCGGAGGGGCAGCCGCAGATTGTCGGCGTCAGCGTAAAGGCGCCGGCGGCAGGCATGACCGTCACAGCGGCAGAGCAAAGCCGCCTTGATGCGGCCCTTGCTGTTCTCTCTGGTCTCGACGGCACGGGAATTTTGGAGCATGTGGCCGTGATCAACGTGGAAAAGGACTATGATATCACCGTGCAGTACGACGACCGCTATACCATCAAGCTTGGCGGCACGGACGATTTGGCCTATAAGCTCCAGTATCTCACAAGTATTCTTGCTGAGCTCAGCGACTTCCAGGCCGGGACCATCGATTTGACGGATGCGGCGAACAAAAAAGCCACCTTCCAGCCCTCCGTCTGAGGAAAAGCACAAAGCACGGAGAAAAAAGACGTTTTTTCCAGATTTCTATTGACCGCGGACGTATTTCAGTATAAAATAGAGTGAAAACCGTTGATCAGGACAGATAGAACGCCAAATTTGGGGCGGTTCATACATAGGAGGAAGTCAAATGGCAGATTTTCAGGAAAAGGTAGTTAATATTAAAGTCATCGGCGTCGGCGGCGCCGGCAACAACGTCATCAACCGCATGATCACCAGCGGCGTCGGCGGCGTGGAATTCATCGCGGTCAATACCGATAAGCAGGATCTCAACAAGTCTAAGTGTGAGAACAAGATCCAGATCGGCGAAAAGCTGACCGGCGGCATGGGCGCGGGTTCCAAGCCGGAAATCGGCCAGAAATCCGCTGAAGAATCTAAAAATGTGATTTCCCAGGCGCTTGACGGCACCGATATGGTGTTCATCACCGCCGGCATGGGCGGCGGCACGGGCACGGGCGCGGCCCCCATCATTGCGCAGATCGCGCACGACAAGGGCATTTTGACCGTCGGCGTTGTGACCAAGCCGTTCAAATTTGAGGGCGCGAACCGGATGCGGCAGGCCGAGATGGGCATTGCGAACCTGACCGACAAGGTCGACTCGCTGATTATCATCCCGAACGACCGGCTGAAATTTGTTACCGATCAGAAGATCACGTTTGCCAACGCATTCGGCATCGCGGACGATGTGCTGAAGCAGGCGGTCAGCTCGATCTCTGAGCTCGTCGGCTACAGTGAGCATGTCATCATCAACCTTGACTTCGCGGACGTGTCTGCGATTATGAAGGACGCGGGCCACGCGCATATGGGCGTTGGTACGGCTGCGGGCCGCGATAAGGCCGAGCAGGCGGCCATGGCGGCCGTCTCCAGCCCGCTGCTTGAGACCTCGATCAACGGCGCGACGGGCGTGCTGATTAACGTGGCAGGCTCGAGCGAGCTGGCCCTCGATGACGTCGAGACTGCGGCGAACATTGTCATGGAAGCGGCAAATCCCGAGGCAAACATCATCTTCGGCGCGGCGTTCGACGACAACCTCGAAGACGAGATGCGTGTCACGGTCATCGCCACCGGCTTTGACGACAAGCAGCGTCAGCAGCCGGCCAACAAGCTTGGTGCGTACACCTCCGCGACGAGTGAGAAGGCCAAGGCACAGGCTGCCGAGGATATTGATGACATCGATGAGATCTTCAAGATCTTTAATAAGGACTGAGAAGCAGACCAGCCGCCTGGAAGGGCGGCTGGTTTTTGCGGGCTGGCAATGATTGCCCCTACGACCGCTGCAGCGGGGTGGAGATCTCCAAGTGTGCGCACTTACTTCGCAATAACGCTTCTGTTTGCGGGTCGGTTGTGAGGCCCCTCTCAGTCACGGCTTTGCCGTGACAGCCCCCCGGAGGGAGCCTTGTCCGCTGCGGCGGGGTGGATCCCTCAGGCCTCCTCTTGTAGAGGGAGCCTTGGGGTGCGTGCTCCCCGCGGGCCTCTGGAAGATCCACGGGATTGTCACCCCAGCCGGGCGCGTAAGGAACGCGGATTTCGGCATACCCCGCGGTATGATGCGGGGCAAGCCTGCGGGCTGGCTCGCAATGACGCTTCTGTTTTTAAGTTTGAGATGGTGCTTCTGCTTGATGGTTGGGGCTCTGTGGGCTGTGAAGTATTCGCAGGCAGAAATCTGGCGCCATCATCAAGATCGCGTGCGGCGCGGCGATTCTTTTCTTTCTCTGGAGAAAGAAAAGAAAGGGGGCGCAAGGGCAGATGTTCTGGCGCGAAAGAAGATTTTGGCGCGTCCCAGCCCTCTCCGCCATGGTGTGCGTACCGGGGCATCTCCCCCGGAGGGGAGGCTTTCTCCGCTGCGGCGGGGAGGGATGGGGAAGAATTCATGCAAACTTTACAAATGGTGCTTTACTTTCGAACGTTAAAGTGTTAATATGAAGGAACAGAAAAGAAAAGGAGTATTTCGCCTTGAACAATCGAAATAAACATTCCGATCCGGACAGCGAGCTGTACCGTGCCATTCTGCGGCTGAAGACGCTGGAAGAGTGCTATGACTTTTTTACCGATCTCTGCACGGCGGGGGAACTGAAGGCCATGGAGCAGCGCTTTGAAGTGGCCAAGCTGCTCAATGAAGGGCTCATCTACAACGACATTTTGGAGAAGACCGGCGCGTCGAGCGCGACGATCAGCCGCGTGAACCGCAGCCTGAATTACGGCACGGATGCCTACCGCACGATTTTTGCGCGGATGGCAGAGGAAGAAACGTGAGCGCCTATGAGGCGCTCGCCGCGTCGTATGACGCGCTGACCTACGACATCCCTTACGAAAAAATACTGCAATTCTGGGAGACGCTGCTCAGGCGCTATCGGCTCCGGCCCGAATCGGTGCTGGATCTGGCCTGCGGCACCGGCTCCCTCTCTGTGCTTCTGGCAGAGCGCGGGTATCGTGTGATCGGTGCGGATCTTTCGGAGGAGATGCTGGCGGTGGCGGACGAAAAGTGTTCGCATCTGGCGGAAAACCGACCGTTTTTTATCTGCCAGGCGATGCAGCGGCTGCGGTTGCCGGAGCAGGCAGACAGTGTGATCTGCGCGCTGGACAGCCTCAATTATGTGACGCGCCCTGTGGATGTGCAGAAGACATTTCGGCGGGTGTATGAGACCCTGACGCCGGGCGGGTTGTTTCTCTTTGACATCAACACGCCCTATAAGCTGCGCAGCTTGGCTGGACAGACTTTCCTCGATGAGACGGAGGACAGCTACTGCGTGTGGAGAACCGAATTTGACGAAAAGCGCCGCCTCTGCTATTATGGCATGGATTTATTCCAGCGGAGCGGCGAGCTTTGGACGCGGTCGTTCGAGGAGCATATTGAGTATGCTTATACACCGGAAGAGCTGGTGGAATGGCTCCGCGGGGCCGGTTTTTCCAAAATTGACGTCTTTGGTGACCGGAAGTGCCGCGCACCGAAGGATGATGAGCTGCGCAGTTACATCGCGGCCAGAAAGGAATTAGGATGAAAGATGAATTGGTTCGCGCCATGACGAAAGACGGCTGGGTGAAGGCAGTGGCCATCACTTCGACCGGGATCGTGGAGCGCGCAAGACAGATCCATAAGACGCTCCCCACCGCGACGGCGGCGCTGGGACGGCTGCTCAGCGCGGCGTCGATGATGGGTAATATGCAGAAGATTGAAGACGGCTCCATTACGCTGCAGGTCAAGGGCGGCGGGCCACTCGGGACGCTGCTGGCCGTGGCGGACGCGGAGGGCAACGTGCGCGGCTGGGTGGAAAATCCGCAGATCAGCCTGATGGAAAAGCACCGCGGCAAGCTCGACGTGGGTGCGGCGGTCGGCACGGACGGGACGCTGACGGTCATCCGTGATCTGCGGATGAAGGAGCCGTACGTCGGAAGTGTGCAGCTCGTGACCGGCGAGATTGCAGAGGACATCACGGACTATTTCGCGCGCAGCGAGCAGACGCCGACGGCGTGTGCGCTGGGCGTTTTGGTGGACACGGATCAGTCGGTCAAGTGCGCGGGCGGATACCTTGTACAGCTGCTGCCCGGGGCCCCGGATGAGGTGATCGACAAGATCGAGGCCGGGATTTGCGCGGCGGGCAACGTCACGGAGATGATGGAGGATGGTTTGCCGGGCACGGCGATTTTGCACACGGTGCTCGGGGCGTTTGAGCTGGAAATTCTGGAGCGGACGCCGGTGGAATACCGCTGCTATTGCAGCCGCGAGCGCGTGACGCGGACGCTCATCAGCCTCGGGGAAAAAGAACTTCAAGACATTGTCGACGAGGGTGAGACGATCCACATCGATTGCCAGTTCTGCGACCACATCTACGACTATACGCCGGAGCAGGTTGCAGAGCTGCTGGACGAGCTGCGGCGCGAGGACTGAGCATGCTGGAGACGCTGTTTTCACAATTTGACAGCCTGCTCGTGCTCGACACGGAGACAACGGGCATCAACTGCCGTACGGATGAGATCATCGAGTTAGCCGTGCTGCAGCTGACGCAGGAAGGCGGCGCGCTTTGCCGGGAGGAGATGGATGAGTTTATCCGCCTCTCGCCGGGCAGACATCTGCCCGCGATGATCACGAATCTGACGGGGATCACGGAACAGATGCTGACGGACGACGGGGTGGAAAAGCCGGTCGTGGCGGCGCGGTTTGCGGAGATGCTCCGCGCGGGGCGGACGCTGATCGTGGCGTACAATGCGCAGTTCGACCTCTGCTTCCTCTACTATTTTCTGCAAAAGCACGGGCTGGCGGATGCGCTGCGGGGCGTGAAAATGCTCGACGCGATGACGGTTTACAAGGATCGACGGCCCTACCCGCACAAGCTGGCGAATGCCGTCGAGGCCTACCGGCTGCAGACGCAGAACACGCACCGGGCCATTGACGACGCGACGGCGACGCTGGAACTGCTGGAGGCGATGGAGGCCGAATGTGCCGATCTGGAGCGGTATGTCAATCTGTTTGGCTACAATCCGCGCTTTGGCGAGCCGAAGCCGGCCATCGGGTCGATTACATACCGGCCGCAGGGCTACCATCGCACGGGAAAGCTTTATGAGGAAGAGATCACGTTTGTGTGAATTATATGGAAAGTCCCCCTCTTGATAGAGGGGGACTTTTGCGCGCAGACTGGTGGAAGGCGCCTTTTGGGTCAGGCATCGTCGGCAAGGGATTGGAGAGCGGCGGGCTGTAGGATCACAAAGTGCGAACGGTTCCAGCGGAGGAGGCCTTCGTCCCGGAGCTGGCCGAGCAGGCGCGAGAGCGCGCAGCGGTTCATGCCGAGCTGGCGGGCCATCTGTTCGCGGGTCAGGGGAAGGGTGAAGTCTGTGGCATCCTGCAGGCTGAGAAAGCAGGCAAGCCGGCGGCGGCCGTCTGGGATGGAGAGACAGCGGATGCGGCGCTGAAGCTGCCAGTATTTCTCGGACACCTCACACAGCAAGTTTCCAAGCAGCCGTACGCAGGATGCGTCGCTGCCCGCCGCGCAGCGCGCAAGCAGCCGGGAGAGCGAGAGGAAAAAGATGCGGCTCTCTGCCGCCGTCCGCAGTTCCACAGGGCTGCCTACGGTCTTTGCCGACATGAGCACATCGCCAAACAGGCCGCCCGCCGTGTGTATGGCAACGAGATCGGCCTGTCCTGCGGCAGTATAATGCCAGGCCTCGATGCGGCCGCTCAGGACGATGCCTGCCCGGTCGACCCGGTCCTCCATCCTCCAGAGTACGGCGCCGCATGGCAGCTCCGTGACGGATGACCCGAGCGTGGACAAAAGCAGACCGAGCGCCTCGGGCGAAAAACCGGAAAACAGCTGTGTCGACGCCAGAATTTGAAGATCTGTCTTCAAAAACATCTCTGGAATCCTCCTTTGTTGCGGTTGCAACGTAATTTATGAATAGTATAACTATAATAACAGAAGATTACAAGACTCGGAGGGAAGAACAATGAAAAAAACAAGCTGGATTGCACGGACGGCCATTTGTCTGGCGCTGCTGCTCTGCCTGCAATTTGCAACCAAGAGCTTGGGACAGCTGGTTACGGGCTCATGCGTCAACCTCGTCATTGCGATGGCCGCGCTGATCGGCGGGCTGTGGTCAGGGGTGGCGGTGGCGGTCGTGTCACCGTTTTGCGCGTATTTACTGGGGATTGGGCCGGCGTTTATTGCGCTGGTGCCGTGCGTGGCGCTGGGTAACGCGGTGTATGCGTTGGCCTTTGGGGGGCTGGTGCGTGCGTTTTTACTGAAAAAGAAGGTGCTGGCGGCGATCATCTCGATGGTGCTGGGCGCGGCATTGAAATTCCTGGCGCTCTATCTCGTGCTTGTCAAGCTCGTGGCGCCGAATGTCGTGCCGCAGGCAAAATATGCAGTGGTTACGGCATCTTTCACCTGGCCGCAGTTGATCACGGCGCTGATCGGCGGCGCGCTGGCCCTGCTGGTCGGGCCGCTGGTGATGAAGGCGCTCGGTACAAAGAAATCTTGAAAGTCCAGCAAAAATTCGAAAATAATCCTTGATTTTGTCAAAAGACTGTGGTAAACTAATCTGGTCTGTGAAAGGATGGTCCTCTGTCGCAGCCGGCGCTACGGCGCAGCGGCATTTCCTGCGGCATGAACACCTTAATTTGAAGGAGGACACAAGTTATGGATCTGATGAAGGCTCTGACCAGCCAGTACATGAAGAAAGAACTGCCGGAAATGAACGTCGGTGATACGGTTCGTGTTCATGTCAAAATTAAGGAAGGTTCCCGCGAGAGAATCCAGATTTTCGAGGGCACCATCATCGCCAAGAAGCACGGCGGCATTGAAGAATCCATCACCGTTCGCCGTATTTCCTACGGTGTCGGCTGCGAGAAGGTTTTCCCGGTGCATGCACCCAACGTCGTCGACGTGGAAACCGTCCGTCACGGCAAGGTTCGCAGAGCGAAGCTCTACTACCTGCGCAACCGTCTCGGCAAGGCTGCCAAGGTCAAGGAAAAAGTTTGATTCGTACAAAAAAGAGACGCCATTGCGGCGTCTCTTTTTTGTGGCTTCAGGCGTCCGGCTCCGCGCCGAGAAAGCCTCCCCGGGGGGAGGTGCCCCAGGGCGCACACTGGAGCGGAGCGGGGAGGGAATCCTCGAATCTTCCTTCGCATCCAAGGACCCCCTCCGCAAGAGGGGGCTGTCTGCGCTCTGCGCAGACTGGGGGAGAAATTCCGCCGCCGCGGCCCTAAAACAGAAACATGATTGCAAAATAAGCGACTGACGTCACTGGTACGGCAATCCTGTGAGCCTTCCGGAGATCTCCCGGGCTGCGTCTTGTCCCAAGGCCTCCCCCTGCAAGGGGCTTTTTGGTATGCCGGAACGCGAAAATGTCCCCCTCGGAAGAGGGGGACATTGGTTTATTTGCCGGAGTCGAAATCGGACTGCGTATAGGTGCGCAGGTGGGCGATGGTGTCAGTCATGGTTTGGTTGAGGGAGGGGAAGAGGTTTGTGGTAATGGCGGTGCGCACGGGGAGAATTTCGTAGCGCGGGGCCTCACCCTCGCCGTGGTCGGCAAAATAGGTTGGAGTATAGCTGACACCGGTGAGAGAGGTATCGCCGGTCTCACCGTTTTTTGTAAACGAGAGGTTCAGCACGACACCGTCGCGGCAGTTTGTGGCGACGGAGGAGTCCATCGTGGAATAGAAATTGCCGAGACTGTAGGCGACAAAACAGGTCTTTTCCTTGCCCGCGTCGGTGGTGACGGAGCGGGTCTCCATCGGGCCGACAATATGAGAATGAGTACCGATGATGGCGTCAACACCGCCCGCAAAGAGCAGATTTGCGATGCGCTCTTGAGAGCTTGTCACGGTGCGGTCGGACTCGCTGCCCCAGTGGAGCATGGCGATGATGACGTCCGGCTGGAGGGCACGGGCCGCTTCAAGCGAACGATCGATGGCCTCTGCCGCGATCTTATCAAAATCGGTTGCGTAGTCGGTATAGAGGAGGTCGACCGCATACTCGGAGCCGTGCGGCAGGCTGAGGCCGCCGAGACCTTTGGTGTAGCCGAGAATGGCAACCTTGAGGCCGGAGACATTGCGGAGCAGGACGCCCTCGTTGACGTCTTTTTCTGCGGCGGAGGCATAGGTGCCGACGTGCTCGATGCCGGTGGCGTTTAGGGATTGAATGGTGCTCTGCAGGCCGGTCAGGCCGTTTTGGATGGAGGCGGAGTTCGCCGTCTGCAGGACGTCGAAGCCGACGCCCGCGAGGGCCATGGCCAGCGCCTCCGGCGCGCTGCCGGTGGCAGAGCCGTAGGGTTCGCCCGCAAAATTCAGCTCGAGGTTGCCGAGCGAGAGATCGGCGGAGCTGGTCATGCCCGCGACGGCGGCAAAGCTGCGCGAAAAATCGTAGGTGCCGTCCTCCTGCAGGGCGGCGGCAAGGAGATCGTCGTCGATCATGATATCGCCGACGGCGGCGACGGTGATGGTGACATCCGGTTCTGTGGTGATCTGGCTGGCTGCGGTTTTGGGCGCGGAGGGCATTTGGACGGACTTGTCCGCGCGGCAGGAGCGGAAGATCAGCACGGCCGAGAGCACCGCAATGATGAGCAGGACGAAGAGCACAAGGCGGATCTGCACACGCTGGCGCTTGCGCTGCTCCAGCCGCCGCAGGCGGCGCGCCTCGGCGAGCTGCTCCTGTTGATTAAATTCGGTCTGGGGCATGCAGCGCCTCCTTGGGAAAATGTAAATTATTTGTTACGAAATGCGGAAAAATGTAACAGACGGGCGAAGAAAAAATCCGGTTTTTCAGGGAAAACAGGAAATCGACCGGCGATTTTGCACTATTATACATCAAAAGTACGAATTACGCAAGGAAATTTGAAAAAAGCGGCGCGC
This sequence comes from uncultured Eubacteriales bacterium, assembly GCA_900555665.1. GTDB lineage: Bacteria > Bacillota > Clostridia > Oscillospirales > Oscillospiraceae > CAG-170. The sequence goes on from USLX01000011.1 coordinate 13,143, forward strand.
TTGGCGAATGGGGAAAAATGTGCTAGAATCACTATAACATTGGTTTGGGTTGTGCTGCGAGTCGGCGCGGCCCCTGAAAGGAAACAAAAGAATGCGCGAGGAACGGCGGAGAAAGAGAAAACGGCAGCAGCTCATCACGCTTTTGGTGTGTGCGTTGGCGGTGGCGGCGCTGGTTTGGGGCGTTGCGACAGTGGTGCGGAAGCTGACAAATTACGGTAACCGCAACATCGGGAGCAGCGAACAGGACGTGCAGGCGGACAGTCCAGCGGTGGAAGAGCCGACGGTGGAAGACCGGTTCGCGGGCGTGGCGAGAAATAGCTATGATGCGGCGGGCTTTTATAAGGAGAACGGATTTTTGCGTTACGGCGATGGGACGCTGGACAGCGAGGTCGGCGTGGACATCTCGTCGCACCAGCAGAGCGTCGACTGGGAGGCCGTGAAGGCGGCAGGCGTGGATTTCGCGATTTTGCGCGCGGGCTACCGCGGATATACCGAAGGGGCCATTCAGGAGGACGAGACGTTTTTGACGAACCTCGCGGCGGCGAAGGATGCGGGGCTGAAGGTCGGGGTGTACTTCTTCTCACAGGCTTTGGACAAGGCCGAGGCTGTGGAGGAGGCCGAATTCGTGCTGAATTTGCTGGATGGCGCGGAGCTGGATTATCCGATTTTCTTCGACTGGGAGGATATCGAGGCCGAGGCACGGACGGACGGTATGGATTCGGTGACACTGACGGCATGCGCGGTGGCGTTTTGCAAGCGTGTGGAGCTGAACGGCTATCGCGCGGGTGTATACTTCAATCAGCGGTTCGGCTATGAGGAGTTTGATCTGCGGGAGCTGCAGGATTATGAGCTGTGGCTGGCGGAATATGCGCTGTCGCCGAGTTTTCCGTATCATTTTGATGTGTGGCAGTATGCAAACGACGGGATGCTGTCCGGTGTGGACGGGCCGGTCGATTTGAATCTGGCGTTTGTGGAGAGTAAGACGGCAGAATAACAAAATCCCCCGCACCCCAAGGTGCGGGGGATTTTGTTATTCCGGTCAGCTCCGGATTCATGGAAATGCGGGTCGGCGGAGAGAAGGAAGGGGCAGCCGCCGGCGGATCCCGGCGGCTGCCCTTTGGGCGCTTAGTCCAGCTCGGCCTTGGCTGCCTCCAGCGCCTGGGCCAGTTGGTCGGGACAGGATGTGGGCTTCATGCCGCAGCGGATGCCGCGCACGCGCGCGATGACATCGTCGATGTCCATGCCCTCGACCAGGCGGCTGATGCCTTGCAGGTTGCCATTGCAGCCGCCGGTGAAGACCACATTTTTGACCTTGCGGCCGTCAAGCTCCACATGGATCCTGCTGGAGCAGGTGCCTTTGGTACGATAATCAAATTCCATGGTAAAATTCCTTTCTATTCGGTGAGATCACAGACTGTACAGTTTACATAATGAATGAGATCGTCTGGTGCGAGCAGAAGCTGGCAGCCGCGCTGCCCGGCGGAGACGCCGATCTCGTCGTAGAGCTGGGCCGTTTCGTCGAGGTAGGTCGGAAACGGCTTTTTCATGCCGATGGGGCTGCAGCCGCCGCGGATATAGCCCGTTGTGGCCAGCAGGTCCTTGACGTGGATCAGCTCGATTTTCTTATCACCGGCAGCTTTTGCGGCCTTTTTAAGGTCCAGTTCACAGCAGACGGGGATGCAGAAGACGGCATAGCCGCAGCGGTCGCCGTGGGCAACGAGCGTCTTGAAGATCTGCTCGGGCGGCATGCCGATGCCCTCCGCCGCATGGAGGCCGGAGAGGTCGTTTTCGTCAAAGGCGTATTCCGCTGTGCGGTAATGAATCTTGGCTGCGTCCAACAGGCGCATGACATTGGTTCTGGTCATGGGAATCCCTTCTTTCGGGGACATTATAGCGTCTTTTGCGTCCGGTTGCAAGTCCTGCCGGGATTTGCTATAATACGTCTGATATTTACCGCGGAGGCAGTACAGAATGTCCATTGAAAAGGTGAGGAGTTATTTCCAGACGCGCGGCATTGCGGAGCGGATCATGGAGTTTGACGCGTCAAGCGCGACAGTCGAGCTGGCGGCGCAGGCCGTCGGTGTCGAGGGCGCACGGATTGCAAAGACGCTGTCGTTTTTGCTGGGAGACGGCTGCATCCTGATCGTGACAGCGGGCGACGCGAAGATCGACAACAAAAAATACAAGGCAAAATTCGGCACGAAGGCGAAGATGCTTGCGCATGACGATGTGCCGGAATACATCGGACACGCCGTGGGCGGCGTGTGCCCGTTCGCGGTGAAGGAGGGCGTGCGCGTCTATCTGGATGAGTCGCTGCGGCGGTTTGAGACGGTGTTTCCCGCGTGCGGGAGCGGCAACAGCGCGATTGAACTGACGATCCCGGAGCTGGAAGAGTATTCGAAGTTCGACGAGTGGGTCGACGTCTGCAAGCTGCCGGAATAATTTTTGCCGGTTTTGTCCATGCTAAGCCCGAACATTTGGGGAGGGCGAGAACATGGCAGAAGAAACGCAGAAGAAACCACAAAAAAATCAACAGACCGAGCAGCTCGTCGATCTCGGCGCGGCGACGACAAGCACCAGTCGGGGCAGCATCTACACGTTGACCATCGTCGGGCAGATCGAGGGACATCAGGCGCTGCCGGAGAATGTAAAGACGACAAAATACGAGCATGTGCTGCCGCTGCTCGCCTCCGTGGAGGAGAGCGAGGAGATCGACGGGCTGCTCATCTTGCTGAATACCGTGGGCGGCGACATCGAGGCGGGGCTGGCGATTGCGGAGCTCATTGCCGGGATGAAGAAGCCGACAGTGTCGCTGGTGCTGGGCGGCGGGCATTCGATCGGGATCCCGCTGGCCGTCTCGGCGCGGCGGAGCATGATCGTCCCCACGGCGTCGATGACGGTGCATCCGGTGCGGATGACGGGGCTCGTCGTCGGCGCGCCGCAGACCTATCAGTATTTTAACCGCATCCAGGAGCAGATCGTCAGCTTTGTGACGAGGCATTCGAAAATCTCAAAGCAGCGGTTCCTCGACTATATGATGGCGACGGACGAGATCGCGACCGATGTGGGCACGGTGGTCTACGGGCCGGAGACGGTCGAGTCCGGGCTGATGGATCAGCTGGGGAGTTTGTCCGACGCATTTTCGTGGCTGCACCGGCAGATCGCGAAGGAGAAGCGGAAAAAGTGATGCACAGGGCCGGGCGCAGGGGCGTCCGGCCCTTTCGCGCCATCCGATCCTGTTCCGCAGTCTGTAGGGGCCGATGCCCTCATCGGCCCTGCTGGCGGCCGATGGTCGCCCGCCAAAGGCTCCCCTTATGAAAGGGGCCGCGAAGCGGGGGCGCAGGAGTGAATGACATGCCGGTGGCATGTCAGAGCTGCGCCCCGGAATGCCCGCAGGCATTTGGCGCGCAGCGCCTGAGAGGTTTGAACGTAACGGTTTGGACAACCTCTCCGTCATTTGCTCGCGATGCTCGCAAATGCCACCTCCCCTTTCAGGGGAGGCTTTGTCCGCTGCGGCGGGGATCCTCCCCCAGTCACCTTCGGCGACAGCCCCCTCTTGGTAGAGGGGGCCTTTGGGCGGACATTCCCGCCGTCCCCGTCGCGGCGGACACAAAAAGAGTGGAAATATTCTTCGATCTGTGTTAATATAAAACAGTATGTGACTATGGGCGCGGGGAAGCTTGCGCCGCAGATCGGAGGTTTGCATATGACCTACGGACAGGCGATCCTGCTTGGGCTTGTGCAGGGGGTCGCGGAATTTTTACCCATCTCCAGCTCCGGCCATCTGGCGGCGCTGCAAAATTTTCTCGCCATCGGCGATATGGAAAATCACCTGCTGTTTGACGTTCTGCTCCATTTGGGGACACTTGCGGCCGTTTTTCTGGCCTATTGGGCGGAGATCCGCGCACTTTGGGGCGAGGGGCTGCGAATGGTGCATCTGAAAAAGACGCGGCGCGGCGAAAAGCCGGACGGCGTGAAGCGGCGGCTGATTTGGTTTTTGATTGTGGCAACTGTTCCGCTGGCATTTGCTGCAGTTTTGAGCAACTATGTGGAAAGTCTGTATCAGAATACATTTTTTATTGGCTTTGCCTTCCTGATGACGGGCGTGCTGCTGTTTGCGGCTGACCGGATGGGGCATGGCAATAAGTCTGAACGTGGAGCCACGTTGGGCGACGCGGTCATGGTTGGGCTGGCGCAGGCCGTGGCTGTGGTGCCGGGGCTGTCCCGCAGCGGGACAACGATTTCTGCGGGACTGCTGCGTGGGTTTGACCGGAATTTTGCCGTGAAATTTTCGTTTTTACTGTCCATTCCGGCTGTCATCGGCGCGAATCTGGTGTCGCTGGTGAAGGCATTTGCGGCGGGCGTGGACTGGTCGATGGTGCCGAAGTACCTTGTGGGCGTGGTCGTCGCGTTCGTGTCGGGCTATTTTGCGATTTATCTGCTGCGCATGATCGTGCAGCGCGGAAAATTCGGCGGATTCGCGTACTATTGCTGGGGCGCGGGATTGGTGACGCTGATCCTGTCCCTGACCGTTTGAGGAGAAGAGATCCATGGCGCAAAAGCAAACAAAAAAATCAACAGCCGCAAAGAGCCGGAAGAAGGCCGCGGCCCAAAAGCCGCAGGGAAAACCGATTCGGAGAGAGGTCGGCGCGGTGGTCTGCCTGCTGCTGGCGGTGTTCACGATTCTGGCCTGCTTTCAGATCCACGCGGCGTTTCTGGATGTGCTGACCACGCTCTGCAAGGGGCTGATTGGGGCGGGATTTTATATCCTGCCGTTCGCGTTTTTGATGGGCTTCCTCATCTTGCTGCTCCACGATGGGCGGCCGGTGGCGCTGCGCGTGGTATGCAGTTTTTGCGTGGCGGTGCTCATCGGGGCGCTGGTGCAGCTTGTGGGAAAGAGCAGCGTGGAGTGGAGCGGAAATGTGCTGGAGAACCTCTGGGACGGCGGTATTGCCGGAACGTCCGGCGGCGTGATCGCCGGGGGACTGGCGCTGTTGCTGGAGCTTGTGGTGAGCAAAGTCGGGGCGGTGATCGTCTGTATTGCGGGCTTTTTGCTCTCGCTGATCACAAGCCTGAACATGACGGTAAAGGGCATTATTCTGGCGATCAAAAATCGTCCGAAGCTGGAATACGGGCCCCCCAAGCGTGAGCATGCCGATCCGGCCGAACGGATCGTGAATCATGTTGCAGAAAAACACATCGAGCAGGTGGAGCGCAGGCGCGCGAGAGCGTCGGACTTTGATCTGCCGGTTGACGAGCCACCGCTGCCGGTGGCAGAGGGAAAGAAAAAGCGCCGGGAGGTTGTTCGGCCGGACGAGTTTATTGAGCAGGACCGGAAAAACGCGCGCCGTGCGGCAGCGGATGATTTGACGGACGATCTGCCAGGGGCACTGACAGGGCATTCCGCCGCGACGCAGGAGAGGAAGGGTGTGAGCAGGCCGGAAACGGCGGCGGAGCAGGAAAGCCCACGCGCAAAATTTGACGGTCTGATTGTGGATATGCAGAAAAAAGAGCAACTTCCGCATCAGCTTCCGCCGCTCGTGCTGGACGCGGAGCCGGAGAAGCTCCCGACCCTGTCCGAGGAGCCGGAGCAGATTCAGGAAGACCCGGCGGAGGAACTCCCACCGCTGATACTTCCGACGCCGGAAGCACAGGTGCAACCGGAGAAGGCCGCAGAAGTGCTGCCGCCCTTGCTGCAGCCGGAGGACGAGAAGGTCAAGCGTGAGGACGTCCGGCAGGAGGCCGCGCAGATTGAGGCCCAGATTCAGAGGGCACCGGCGCCGCCGGAATACCGGTATCCGCCGGTGAGCCTGCTGCACCCTTCGACGGGTGCGGCGGCGGACGGTACGCAGGAGATGCGTCAGAACGCCGAGCGCCTGGCCGACACGCTGCAGAGCTTCAACATCGAGGCCAACATCATTAACGTGACGCGCGGGCCGTCGGTTACGCGCTATGAGCTGGAGCTGAGCCGCGGGACAAAGCTCTCGAAGGTGACGAATCTGGCGGACGACATCGCGCTGGCGCTCGGGGCGTCGGGCGTGCGCATTGCGGCCATCCCGGATAAAATTTCGGTGGTGGGCATCGAGGTGCCGAACAAGCTGGTGACTACGGTGCTGGCGCGGGATGTCATCGACTCGGACGAGTTCCGCAAGAGCAAGTCAAAGATTTCGTTCGCCGTCGGCAAGGATATCGGCGGCAACCGCATCATCGGCGATATTGCAAAACTGCCGCATATGCTGATCGCAGGCACGACGGGCTCCGGCAAGTCGGTCTGTATGAACTCCCTCATTATCTCGCTGCTCTACAAGGCGAAGCCGGACGAGGTCAAGCTCATCATGGTAGACCCGAAGATGGTGGAGCTCGGCATTTACAACGGCGTTCCGCACCTGCTCATCCCCGTTGTGACCGACCCGAAGAAGGCGGCCGGCGCGCTGCAGTGGGCGGTGACGGAGATGATGCGCCGTTACCGGCTGATGGCGGATGCGGGCGTGCGGGATCTGGATTCGTTTAATAAGGTTGCGGCGGGAAGCGAGGAATTCGAAAAAATGCCGCAGATCATCGTTGTCATCGACGAGCTGGCCGACCTCATGCTCGTGGCGGCCAAGGAAGTCGAAGAGTCGATCTGCCGCGTGGCCCAGATGGGCCGTGCCGCGGGCATTCACCTCGTCATCGCGACGCAGCGGCCGTCGTCCGATGTTATCACGGGTCTGATGAAGGCCAATATCCCCTCGCGCATTGCGTTTGCAGTGGCGTCTGCGATGGAGTCGCGCATCATCCTCGATACAGCGGGCGCAGAAAAGCTCGTCGGCAAGGGCGATATGCTCTATGCGCCGCTCGGACAGGGCAAGCCAAAGCGCGTGCAGGGCTGCTTTATCACGGATGATGAGGTGCAGGAGGTTGTAACATTTGTCAAGCAGACGAACGCGGCCGACTATTCTGCGTCGGTGATGGAGGAGATCGAGCGAAAGGCTGCCGAGAGCGGCAAGGGCGGCGCAGGCACCGCGGCGTCCGCACCGGCTGCGCAGCCGGGCGACGAGAGCGAGGGCGACGAGATGCTGCCTGCGGCGGTCGATGTCATCCTGGAGACCGGGCAGGCGTCCGTCTCGATGCTCCAGCGGCGGCTGAAGCTGGGCTATGCCCGCGCGGCGCGCATCATGGACGAGATGGAAGAGCGCGGGATCGTCGGTGGGTTTGAAGGCTCAAAGCCCAGGCAGCTGCTGGTGACAAAAGAGCAGTGGGAGGCCATGAAAAACGGCGTGGAGCTCAATCCGCCGGTGGAAGAGGAGATCCCCTGAGCGCGCACCAAGGCGCGGACAGGTACATCATATGGAGCGGCCGGAGGATCTGCCCGGCGTTCCCAAGTATTGCATCCGGGTAAGCCGGAGCGAGAACTGGAGGTAAACACAAATGAAACACGAAAATGTCAAAAAGCTGGTGGCGCTGGCGCTGCTGGCGGCACTGGTGGTGGTTCTGCAGACCGTGGCAAGCGGAATCAAGATCGGGCCGATCCCGATCACGCTGACACTGGTGCCGATTGTGATCGGCGCGGTGCTCTATGGGCCGGGTGCCGGCGCAGGGCTTGGCGCGATTTTTGGTCTGGTCACGGCGGTCGCCGGACTGACGGGTGCTGATACCGGTACGCAGGCGCTGATTCAGGCAAATGCGTTCTGGACGATTGCAACGTGCCTCGTAAAGGCGACGGCCGCCGGTTGGGCGGCAGGACTGGTCTACCGTGCGCTTCAGAAAAATCAGACGCTGGGGTGCGTGCTTGCAGCCATGAGCGCGCCGGTTGTCAACACGGGCCTGTTTTTGCTTGCGATGACGACGGTGCTGCGTCCTTCGCTGGAGGCCTGGGCCGGTGGAACAAACCTGGTTTATTATGTATTTGTGGTGCTGACGGGCGTGAACTTCCTGGTGGAGTTCGGTGTCAACGCAGCGCTCAGCGTGGCGATCGCACGCATTGTGCAGGTCGTGGGTAAAAAAGGATAAATCCTGGCGGGCAATGGCAGCCCAAAGGCCCCCTCTACGAAGAGGGGCTGGCCGAGCAAAGTGAGGTCTGGGGGAGTTTGAAAAAATTTCTCCCCCCAAAATCCCCCGTGGCGATTCCCACCTCTATGATGAGGGGGCTATCCACTGCGGCGGGGGCGGATCTGGATATGGGGAAACAGCATGGAAATTTTGACAGAGAGAATGACGGGCTTTGCACGGGAGAATGTCCGGGCGGTGGTATTTGACCTCGATGGGACGCTGCTGGACACGGTGCGCGATCTCGGGACGGCGGCGAATATGACGCTGGCGCATTTCGGCCTTCCGCAGCATCCGCTGGAGGCCTATCAGACCATGATCGGCAACGGGCTGCTGATGCTCTATCGCCGGGCGGCCCCCGCGGGGACGGATGAGGCGACGGTGGAGGCGCTGCGCGACTATGGCCGGGACTATTACCGCGAACACTGCACCGGGCTGACACGGGTCTACGCCGGCGTTCCGGCGCTGCTGCGTGGACTGGCGGCGCGGGGGATTGCGCTCGGGATGGTGACGAACAAGACCGAGGCGACAGCCAAGCGCGTCATGGCGCACTATTTTCCGGATGTTCCGTTCCGCTTCATCTGGGGCAACAATGGCATCCGGCCGCTCAAGCCTGCAACCGATGCGGGCGGACTGCTTTTGCAGGAGCTCGGGCTGGAGCCCGGTCAGGTGGCCTTCGTCGGCGATGGAGACACGGACATGGAGTTTGCGTCGAAGATGGGCTTTTGGGCGCTTGGGGCGTGCTGGGGCTACCGGCCGCGGGAGGTGCTCGCGGAGCATGGCGCAGATGCGCTGCTGAATACGGCAGCAGAATTGGAAGCGCTGCTTCTTGGATAATCAAAAACAGGCATGGCGCAGGCCGGCCAGGGTGTATTCTTCCAACTCACGATGTGACCGGCAGCGAGGGATTTTTGCGTTGAGCAAGACATTTTTTCGCAGAAATACCGACGTATTTCAACACACCCCAGGAAGGCCTCAGCGGAACCGTGCGGCATAGGAAAAACGTGTTTTTGGAGGCCCCGGCTGCGCCGGGGCCTTTTCTTTCGATGTGCGGCCCGGCCATTGATGGGGAAGGCGCGCAGGACGGCGATATGGGCGGCTGAGGCGGCAGGCTTGTGGCGGGGAAAAGTTTTGCTGTTCATTTGTTGGAATTTATGATATAATCAATAAAGTATGTGAAAAAATGAGGGATGGACATGCGGGAAGAGCATTCAACGGAGCGGTTGGACTATACCAGCGCGCAGGAGCAGGAGGAAAAGCCGCACTACACGCCGCGGCCCAGGTTTCACAGGGTGATGGCCTGGATTCTGGCAGGCGTGGTGCTCTTCGCGTTCCTCGGGACCTGCTATTGGCTGGCGTTTGGGAGATTCTGAATGATCATTCTGGGAATCGATCCGGGCTACGCAACGACGGGCTTTGCCGTGGTCTTCTCTGACCGGGGCGCTCTGAAACTGCTCAACTACGGCACGATCACGACGCCGACGACGCTGACATTTCCACAGCGGCTCGAGATGCTCTATGACGATATGGCGCAGCTGCTGGAGACCGTGAAGCCGGAGGCCGTTGCGGTCGAGGAACTGTTTTGGGGCAACAACGTGACGACCGGCATCGGCGTGAGCCATGGGCGGGGCGTCATTTTGCTGGCAATCCAGAAATCGGGCGTGCCGCTCTTTGAATATACGCCAAATCAGGTCAAACAGGCCGTCGTCGGCTACGGCGGCGCACAAAAGCACCAGGTGATGGATATGACGCGGCGGCTTTTGCACATGGAGAAGGTGGCCAGGCCGGATGATGCGGCGGACGCGATTGCCATTGCGCTCTGCCACGCGCGCTCGTCCACGTCGCTGCTGCATCAGAAAGGGTATCTCGGATAGGAGAGGGGCATATGTTTTATTATTTGAGTGGAATTCTGGCCCTCGTCGACGCAAATCTTGCGGTCATCGACTGCGGCGGTGTCGGCTATGCGTGCCACACGACAAACTATACGCTGGCGAAATTGCAGCTCGGAAAACCCGCCAAGCTCTTCACCTACTGCGGCATCAAGGAGGACGCTTTTGACATCTACGGCTTTTCCACACGGGAGGAGCTGAACTGCTTCCGCCAGCTGATCTCGGTGTCCGGGGTGGGGCCGAAGGCGGCGCTGGCAATCCTCTCGGTCGTGAGCCCGGATCAGTTCACGCTGGCGATTATGACGCAGGACGTCAAGACACTGACAATGGCAGCGGGCGTGGGGAAAAAGCTGGCACAGCGGGTGCTTTTGGAGCTGAAGGACAAGATTGCAGGCAGCCAGCTGGAACTCAACGGCGCGGAAATTGCAGGCGCACAGCCTGCGCTGCGCGGCGGAAAAACTGCGGAGGCAACGGCGGCGCTGGCCAGCCTCGGCTATTCCCAGGCCGAGATCGGCGCAGCGCTGAAGGGCATTGACGTCGAGGCGCTGAGCGTGGAAGAAGTGGTGCGGCAGGCGCTGCGGGCGATGGTATCAAAGTAAGGAGGGGCGGAAATGAGCCTTGATTTTTCGCAGGAATACGAAGCCCCGATTGTGACGACCAGCCTCACGCCGCAGGACGATGGAGAAATCAGTCTTCGCCCCCGTACACTGGCGGATTATACGGGCCAGGAGAAGGCAAAGGGAAACCTTGCCGTCTACATTGAGGCTGCGCGGCGGCGGAGCGAGCCGCTAGACCACGTTTTGCTCTACGGCCCGCCGGGCCTCGGCAAAACGACGCTGGCCGGTGTCATCGCCAACGAGATGGGCGTCAATCTGCGCGTCACGTCCGGCCCGGCCATTGAAAAGGCAGGCGACCTCGCCGCGCTGCTGACGAATCTGTCAGCGGGCGACATTCTGTTCATCGATGAAATTCATCGGCTGAATCGGTCGGTCGAGGAAATTTTATATCCGGCGATGGAGGACTATGCCATCGACATCATCATCGGCAAGGGCCCATCGGCAAACTCCATTCGCCTGGATTTGCCGCGCTTTACGCTCATCGGCGCAACGACGCGCGCGGGACAGCTGTCGAGTCCGCTGCGCGACCGGTTTGGAGTGCAGCTCCGGCTGGAGCTCTATACGAAGGAAGAGCTGGCGCGGATCGTGACGCGCTCGGCGGCGCTGCTCGGCATTGAGATCGACCCGCAGGGCGCACTGGAGATCGCCTCGCGCTCGCGCGGGACGCCGCGTATCGCCAACCGGATGCTGCGCCGCGTGCGCGACTTTGCCGACATCTACCACGACAGCGTCATCACGCGCGAGGCCGCGGATCATGCGCTCGCGCAGCTCGAGGTTGACAAGCTCGGTCTCGACGCGATTGACCGGCGGATGCTGACGGCGATTATCCGCAACTACGGCGGCGGGCCGGTCGGCCTCGAGACGCTGGCCGCGACAATCGGTGAGGAGGCCGTCACGCTCGAGGACGTCTATGAGCCGTATCTGCTGCAGATCGGCTTCCTCTCGCGGACACCGCGCGGCCGCTGCGTCACGCAGCTGGCCTACGACCATCTGCATATTGCAAATCCCAATGCTCCGCAGGAGCAGCTATCGTTTTGAAATAAGGAGTTCATTTCATGAGTAAATTATTCGGCACGGACGGCATCCGCGGTGTCGCCAATGAGACGCTGGACACCAAACTCGCCTATCGCATCGGGCAGGCGACGGCCATTTCCCTGCAGGACGGCACAGGGCGGAAGCCGACCGTCGTCATTGGAAAGGACACAAGAATCTCATCCGACATGCTCGAGGCGGCGCTGACCGCCGGGCTGACGGCCTGCGGCTGCAACGTTGTGACGCTCGGCGTCATCCCGACGCCGGCAGTTGCATATTTGACGGTTCAGCTCCATGCAGACGCGGGCGCGGTGATCTCTGCGTCGCACAATCCGTATGAGCACAACGGCATCAAGCTGTTTTCCCGCGAGGGCTTCAAGCTGAGCGACGCGCTGGAGGCGCAGATCGAAGATCTGATTTTGCAGCCCGGCGAGCTGCCGGTCAAGTCGCACGGCAAGCTCGGGCAAGTGACAAATGGCGCGGCGCTGAAGGAGAAATATCTCGAGCATCTTGCGTCGACGGTTGGGGAGCTCTCCGGTCTGCGCGTGCTGATTGACTGCGCGAACGGCGCGGCCTCCGCGACGGCGCGGGAGCTGTTCTCCCGCTTTGACCTTGATGTGACGATCCTCAACGACGAGCCGAACGGCGTGAACATCAACGCAAACTGCGGCTCGACGCATCTCGGGGGGCTGCAGAAGGGCGTTGTGGAGGGGCATTATGATCTCGGCCTCGCGTTCGACGGCGATGCGGATCGGTGCCTCGCGGTCGACGAGCTGGGCCGTGAGGTCGACGGCGACCACATCATGGCCATCTGCGCCGACACGCTGGTTGCGCAGAACAAGCTGCAAGGCGGCGGGTTCGTGGCGACGGTGATGTCCAATATTGGGTTACATAAGTACTGCGAAGCGGAAGGGCTGCGGCTGCTTTGCGCGGCAGTCGGCGACCGGAATGTGCTGGAGCTGATGCAGAAGGAGGGGATGGTGCTCGGCGGCGAGCAGTCGGGCCACATCATCTTCCTCGAGCATATGACGACCGGCGACGGGCAGCTCGCGGCGCTGCAGTTTTTGGCGATTGTGCAGCAGTCCGGCAAAAAGGTCAGCGAGCTGAGCGACAGGATCGTCAGCTATCCGCAGATCCTGCGCAATGTCCGTGTGAACACGAACGAGGAAAAGACGGCCATCATGGAGAGCCCGGCCCTGCGTGAGGCGATCGGCAAGGCCGAGGAAGAGCTGGCCGGAAACGGCCGCGTCCTCATTCGTCCGTCCGGAACAGAGCCGCTCATCCGCGTGATGGTGGAGGCCGGAAAATCGGACACGGCAGAGACCGTTACGGCGTTTTTGACGGAGACCGTCGAAAATCTACAAAAATTTCTCAGCAAATAAAATAAGTTTTGTTTGCTATTGACAAATCTGAATTTTCTGCATATAATATTCAAAGTAAGGAAATCGTGCGGCACGAAAATGCGGCCGGCGCGGCTTCCTGTGAATCCGCCTGCTTGAATCTTTTTGTTCCAGTTGTCTCTCTTTTTTGAAGGGCCCGGTCAAGATCACAAGGCGTTTCCCGGCGCATCCAGCCCAGCGGCTGATGGCATACAATACCCTGTTCTGGCGCATCGCCGCAAGTCTCAGGGCAAATCAATTACTTTCGCAAAAGAGAGGTAAAATGGAATGTACGAAGACAAGACTTTAGTTTGCAAAGAGTGTGGCAACGAGTTCGTGTTCACCGCCGGTGAGCAGGAGTTCTACGCAGAGCGTGGCTTCCAGAACGAGCCGCAGCGCTGCAAGGCCTGCCGCGACGCCCGCAAGAACGCTACCCGTGGCCCGCGTGAATACTTTACCGCGACCTGCGCGGCCTGCGGCGGCGAAGCCCGTGTTCCGTTCGAGCCGAAGTCCGATCGCCCGGTTTACTGCAGCGATTGCTTCGCCCGCATGAAG
>USLX01000012.1 GCA_900555665.1 uncultured Eubacteriales bacterium
CTCCCCCAGTCTGCGCGGAGCGCAGACAGCCCCCTCTTGGTAGAGGGGGCCTTTGGGCAGCAGCATGAAATCATAATTATTTGTTAAAGGAGTTTTGACAATGGCACATAAGGCATATGGCCTCAACGAGCTTCGGGAGATGTATCTGAAGTTCTTCGAGACAAAGGGACACCTGCGGCTGCCGAGCTTTTCGCTCGTGCCGCAGAACGACAAATCCATCCTGCTCATCAACGCCGGCATGACGCCGATGAAGCCCTGGTTCACCGGGGAAGAGGAGCCGCCGCGCCATCGCGTAACGACCTGTCAGAAGTGCATCCGCACGGGTGACATCGAAAACGTCGGCAAAACGGCCCGCCACGGCACTTATTTTGAGATGCTTGGCAACTTCTCCTTCGGCGACTATTTCAAAAAGGAAGCCATTCCCTGGGCGTGGGAATTCCTGACCAGCCCGGAGTGGGTCGGCCTGGAGCCCGATCGGCTCTATCCGTCGGTTTTTGCGGGCAATGAGACAACGCCCGCCGACGAGGAGGCCTTCCGCATCTGGAATGAGGAGATCGGCATCCCCAAGGAGCGCATTTTCAAGTTTGGCAAAGAGGACAACTTCTGGGAGCATGGCTCCGGCCCGTGCGGCCCCTGCACGGAAATTTACTATGATCGCGGTGCGGAGTACGGCTGCGGCAAGCCCGGCTGCACGGTCGGCTGCGACTGTGACCGGTATGTCGAGGTTTGGAACATCGTGTTCTCCCAGTTCAACAACGACGGCCACGGCAACTATACCGAGCTCAAGCAGAAAAACATTGATACCGGCATGGGGCTGGAGCGTCTGGCCTGTGTGTGCCAGAACGTGGCGTCTCTGTTCGATACCGACACGGTCATGAACATCACGCACAAAGTCTCGGAGCTGACCGGCGCACACTACGGCGAGAGCCAGAAAAAGGACGTGTCGCTGCGTGTCATTACCGACCATATCCGCTCTTCGACGTTTATGATCTGTGACGGCATTCTGCCGTCGAATGAGGGCCGCGGCTATGTCCTGCGTCGGCTGCTGAGAAGAGCGGCCCGCCATGGGAAGCTCCTCGGTGTCAACGAGCCGTTCCTCTATGAGGTGGTCGATACGGTCATCCACGAGAACGAGTGCCAGTACCCCGAGCTGCGCGAGAAGCAGAGCTATATCACCCGTGTGGTGCGCACGGAGGAAGAGAACTTCGCCAAGACCATCGACGGCGGCATGAAGATCTTCGCCGATATGCTGGCCGGACACAAGGCCAAGGGCGAGACGGTCTTCTCCGGAGCGGACGCATTCAAGCTGTACGACACCTATGGCTTCCCGATCGACCTGACGAACGAGATGGTCGCGGAAGAGGGCATGAGCGTCGACGACGAGGCGTTCCGCCAGCTGATGCAGGAGCAGAAGGCCCGTGCCAGAGAGGCGCGCAAGGCCCTCGGCGACCTCGGCTGGGCCGGTGTCGAGTTCGGCAAGGAGATCCCGGCAAGCAAATTCACGGGCTATGACCGGTTCGTGGACGAGGGAAAGATCGTTGCCATCGTAGCCGAGGACGAGCTGCGCGACGCCGTGACGGAAGGCACGGATGCGATCCTCGTGCTCGACCAGACGCCGTTCTACGCCGAGATGGGCGGCCAGACGGCCGACCATGGCGTGATCTCGACGCTGGAGGCAGAGTTCACCGTGCTCGATGTGCAGAAGAACAAGGGCGGTAAGTTCATGCATTACGGCAAGGTCACGCGCGGCAGCTTTGCGGTGGGCGATACGGTTGAGGCGCGCATCGACGAGACGCGCCGCCGCGCCATCATGCGCGCGCATTCCGCAACGCACCTGCTCGATCAGGCGCTGCGCACCGTCCTGGGCGACCATGCGCATCAGGCGGGTTCCCTCGTCGAGGAAGACCGGCTGCGCTATGACTTCACGCATTTCTCGGCTGTAACGGCGGAGGAGCTGCGCGAGGTAGGCCGTCTCGTCAGCGAGCAGATCCTCGCGGGCCTCGACGTCGACGTCCGCGAAATGCCGATTGAAGAGGCCAAGAAGGCCGGAGCCATCGCGCTGTTCGGCGAAAAATACGGCGACGTCGTCCGCGTGGTCAACATGGGCGGCTGGTCGGTCGAGCTCTGCGGTGGCACGCATGTGGATAACACGGCAAAGATCGGCCCGTTCCGCATCACGAGCGAGACGTCCGTTGCCTCCGGCGTGCGCCGCATCGAGGCTGTCACCGGACAGGCCTTCCTCGACCAGGTGGATGAGATGAACGCGCGGCTGGTGCGTGCGGCGGAGGTTTTGAAGACAACGCCGGGCGAGCTGCTGGCCAAGGCGGAGAGCAGTATGCGTGAGATCAAGGAGCTGCATCAGGCCATCGAAAAGCTGAAGGACCGGATGTTCTCCAGCGATGTGGACAGCATGCTCTTCTCGGGCAAGAGCGTCGCGGGGCTCAAGGTCGTGACCGTGAGCCGCGAGAACATGGAGGCGAACGACCTGCGCAAGCTGGGCGACTTCCTGCGCGACCGCAACCCCGACACCGTTGCGGTGCTGAGCACGGTGAACGGCGAGAAGGTGACGCTGCTGGCCGTGTGCGGCAAAAATGCCATTGCGCGCGGCATCAAGGCCGGCGACATCATCCGCAGCATTGCGCCGATTGTCGGCGGCAAGGGCGGCGGCAAGCCGGATAGCGCCATGGGCGGCGGCACGGATGTGTTGAAGGTCGACGATGCGCTGGCAGCCGTGGACGATTTTGTTGCCGAGCATGTGAAGGACTGAGGAGGAAGAAATATGTCGGATTGTCTGTTTTGTAAGCTGATCGACGGGGAGATCCCGACGACAAAGGTCTATGAGGACGACCAGTGTCTGGCTTTTCTGGACATCGCGCCGCTTGCGCCGACGCATTTCCTTGTGGTGCCGAAGCAGCATTTTGCGTCCGCTGCGGAGGTGACGGAGGAAAACGCGGCTGTCATCGGCCATATCTACGCGGTCATTGCGAAGATTGCCAGGGAACAGGGCTTCGCGGATGGCTACCGCGTGGTGACGAACGTCGGCGAGCTCGCCGGGCAGACCGTTCACCACATTCATTTCCACGTTCTTTCCGGCAAGCAGCTGGGAAGCTTCAACTAAGCCCAAAACCGGGCCGCTGCAAGCTTGCAGCGGCCCGGTTTTTCTATCGGGAGGTAAGCCAAGCTGCGTTTAGGCGGTGCGGCAAAGGCCCGGAACGGAGCAAAGGGCGCGGCGGAGCGGGAGACTGGAACGAACAGCTCCACGAAGAAAATGCGCCTTCCCGTTATTTTCGCAACAGAAAGGCGCGGCAGGGCACGGAAAAGGTTTGCTGCATCAGGAGCACCGGGGGAGCGCGGCTGCAAGGGGAAGAGGGGAAAAGAAGAAACTGCTCAGTGCAGCATGTGGAAAAAGGCTTCCGACGGAGGGCGGATGCAAGGCAGGCTTCTCAAAGTCAGGGGAGCGCAGCAGGAACGAGCCGGATTTGATGGTGTGCTGATGCCTGGCAGTGACGATCACAACGCGAAAGGTGGGATGCGCTTCGGGCAGGGAATGCCGGCTTCAACTGACGCAAGATTCGAGGCAGGGAAGACGTGCAGGGGGAAGGACAGTTTAACAAGGCGAACAGTTTTGGTCGCGGCTGGAGCATGAGAGCGGCGGTTATGGCGGCCTGCAGGGCCGTAGAGCACTGTTTCAAATGTTGCAGTATCGACTGCAAATCACAATCACCGACCATGCCGGTGGTTTTCACAGGCCCCTTGGGGCCCATTACCTAGACTCATCGAATCTTTTTTCCGCTGCATGATGCGCTCTACTGCTATTGAAATAGCAGCGTGGTGCGTTTTGCGTTTCGTGTCTCTCGATGATCTGTCTTTTTGAATTGCACCTTATCAACTGCTTTCCAGACTTGTTTCCCGCCTCGTTCGGATATTTTTTCCGGGCATAGCGAAAGCTTTTTGGAACCACCGGCACAGCCGGTGGTTTTCTTCATACAAAAAGACCCCGGCTGGCACATGGGCAGCCGGGGATAGAGCGTATCAGAAATTGACGCCTGCGGTCAGGATCACGTTGGCGAAAGGCGTGGTCTCACCGGTGCGGATGATGGCCTTGGCCTGACAGGTGAGGGCCTTGAACTGCTCGTGCGGGACGAGCGTTTCCGGCAGCGGGGCGAGGCGGACGCGGGTATCGTGGCAGAGCGCAGGGCTCTTTGCGGTCATTTCGCTTGCCAGCGTATACTGTTCAACAACCAGCTCTTCGAGCACGGAGTCCAGAACCTGCAAAAAGCTGGGCACGCCGCGCACGAGCGACAGGTCGATCACCTTCACACCGGCGGGAACCGGAAGGCCGGCGTCAGCGATGACGAGTGATTCCGTGTGGCCGATGGCGGCAATCTGTGCGATGAGCTCCGGATTTAAAATGCGGTCTTTTTTCATAGGATCCTCCTTGGAACGCGGGCTCAGCCGGCGGTTTCTGAGAGCTCGAGGCCCGGATTGCGTTTGAGAATATAGTTGATCGACCACTGCGACGCGAAGACGAGCAGGCTGCGGCCGCGATAGTCTTCGAGCAGCTCTGCGTCGCTTGAGAGATTCAGATCCTTCAGATCGGCGACCGGGGCGGCGGTGATGAAGCGCAGCTGCTCATAGGGCAGGCCCTCCATGCGGAGATCAACGCCGTATTCCGACTTCATGCGGTACTGGAACACGTCAAACTGCAGCGTACCGACGACGCCGACGATGACCTCCTCCATACCGGAATTCGGGACTTTAAAGATCTGGATGGCGCCTTCTTGCGCGATCTGCTCGGTGCCCTTGATGAACTGCTTGCGCTTCATCGAGTCTTTCGGGCTCACGCGCGAGAAATGCTCCGGCGCGAAGGTCGGAATACCGCCGAATTTGAACTTCTTGCCGGGGACGGTGATCGTGTCGCCGATGGCGAAAATGCCGGGATCGAAGACGCCGATGATGTCGCCTGCGTAGGCCTCGTCGACAATCTCGCGCTCAGAGGCCATGAGCTGCTGCGGCTGAGAAAGGCGCATCTTTTTGTTGCCCTGGACGTGGTAATATTCGCGGTCGCGCTCAAATTTGCCGGAGCAGATGCGCATGAAGGCCAACCGGTCGCGGTGTGCCTTGTTCATGTTTGCCTGGATTTTGAAGACGAAGGCCGAGAAATCGGGGTCGAAGGTGTCGATCACGCCGCAGTCGGCCTCGCGCGGCAGGGGCGGGGGCGTCATGCGGAGGAACTCCTCGAGGAACGGCTCCACGCCGAAGTTCGTCAGAGCCGAGCCGAAGAAGACCGGCGAGAGCTGCCCGTGGCGTACCTCGTCCATGTCAAATTCGCGCCCTGCGCCGAGCAGCTCTACATCGTCGCGCAGCTGCGCGTGGCGGCGTTCGCCGAGGATTTCCGTGACCTGCGGGTCATCCAGTGTCACGGCGAGCTTGTCTGCGCGGTTTTTGCCGGAAATGCCGGAGAAGAGCAGAAGCTGTTCCCCACGCCGGTCGTACACGCCCTGAAATTCTTTGCCGGAGCCGATAGGCCAGTTGCAGGCGTAGGTTTCGATGCCGAGCTCGTTTTCCAGCTCGTCGAGCAGCTCGAACGGGTCGCGCGACTCGCGGTCCATCTTGTTGATAAAGGTAAAGATCGGGATGTGCCGCATCGCGCAGACCTTGAAGAGCTTGCGCGTCTGCGGCTCGACGCCTTTGGCGCCGTCGATGACCATGACGGCGCTGTCCGCCGCCATGAGCGTGCGGTAGGTGTCCTCGGAAAAGTCCTGGTGACCCGGGGTGTCCAGAATGTTGATGCAGAAGCCCTCATACTGGAACTGCATCACCGATGACGTGACAGAGATGCCGCGCTGCTTTTCAATCTCCATCCAGTCGGAGACCGCCGCGCGGGAATTTTTTTTGCCCTTGACGGCGCCCGCCTGCGCGATCGCCCCGCCGTAGAGCAGGAATTTTTCGGTGAGTGTGGTTTTTCCGGCGTCCGGGTGCGAAATGATCGCAAACGTCCTGCGCCGGGAGATCTCTTCTTTTAAGGCTGCCAAAGCTGCTTCCTCCTAATATTATTTTGAATCAGTTTGACGCCTTTTCTTATGTCGGCACGTTGATTCCTCCAGATTTTCAAGTCAAGCGAAAAAAGTATACCACATTTTTTACCTGTTTACAAGAAAAACCGCAGGGCTCCGTACAGAAAAATACTGCTTGACAAATAATACTATGCACTATATAGTATATTGCAACAGGAGGTATGATATGGACGGACAACTCAAACGCGGGATGCTCGACATCTGCGTGCTGGCGGCAATTCGGCGGGAAGATTCCTACGGGTATCAGATTCTGAAGGATCTGAAGCCGCATGTGCAGCTCTCGGAGTCGACGCTCTATCCCATTTTGCGGCGGCTGGAGGCCGCCGGACAGCTTACGGTGCGCACGGCGGAGCACAACGGGCGACTTCGCAAATACTATCACCTCACGCCAGAAGGGCAGGCGCGCATTGCGCAATTCAAAGCCGAGTGGGAACAGATCGTGAACATTTATCAATTTATTCTGTCTACGGAGGAAACCGATCATGACGAAAGCTGAATTTTTGAAGGCATTGGAAGAAAAACTGTCCGCGCTCCCTCCCGAGGATCGCGTGGCCTCACTCGCCTATTATGAGGAGATCATTGACGACCGCGTGGAAGAGGGGGTCTGCGAGGCGGATGCCGTTGCGGCGGCGGGCTCGGTGGAGGAGGCGGCAGCGCAGCTTCTGGCCGAGGCGCCGCAAGCAAAGACCTGTCTGCGCGTCCAGCCGAAGCGAATCGAAGCGGCCGACGGTTTCCGCCTGTTTCCCGATCCGTTTGATGCGGTCGAAATTGGCGCGTTCTGCGCCGATGTGGAGATTTTGCCGGCGGAAGATGGTGTGTGCCGCGTGGAGTTTCAGGGGGCGCAGCGCTGCACCGCCGTTGTGGCGGACGGGGTGCTTCGCATTCAGGAGCTGCGCCGCCACCGGATTGGCCTGACGCTTGACCTCAGCATCGGCGGCCGGCAGCTGTTCAACGTCCCAATGCACGACAACACGCTGCGCGTCTACCTTCCGGTGCGCGAATACCGGCGATTGGATGCGGAGACCCGTTCCGGCGAGATCGAGGTCGCCGGAGGGCTGGCGTTTGGCCGCGCCGCGCTTCGCAGCGCCAGCGGCGATGTTGAGATTTATGCCGCCGTCCGGTCGGAGCTGCGCGTCCATACAGCCAGCGGTGACATCGAAGTGAAATCTGCCGCGCCGGAGACGATGGAACTCGAGACGGCCAGCGGCGACGTTGCACTCTCTGGCTGCGGCCGCGCCGCTGTTACGGTGAAAACCGCCAGCGGCGATGTGGAATTTGAGGACTGCGAGGAGGCGATGCTCACCGTCAGCACGGCGAGCGGCGATATCGACGGCGATTTCTCCCGTCCGCATGCTGTTGAGGCCTGTTCGGTGAACGGGGATGTGGACGTGCCGGAAGGCGGCGCGGGGCCGGCGTGCTGCCTGCGGAGCGTTTCCGGTGATATCAAGGTGCGGATCCGCTGAAAACATGTAAAAAAATCCCCGCTGCGCCGGAATTTACCGGGGCAGCGGGGGGTTGGTTAATCGAAGTATTCGCGCAGCGCCTTCACGCTGGCGACGGCGTACCAGATCAGAGCGCCGAGCAGCACAGCCAGCGGAAGAAAGGTGAACACACCGGAGAGCAGGACGGTTTTGCTCAGGTCGCAGAAGATATTGAAGGCCGTATAAGCGATCAGCACCAGCGACAATATACCCAGCTTCGGCAGCAGGTAGGCGATATAGCCGCTCTCGTCGCGGCAGTCGGCAGGGGATTTTTCCTTTGGGATCAGCAGGCTGTTTTTAAACAGCTTCCGCTCGTGCAGCAGCCGCACCCAGGTGTAGACGCAATAGGCTGCGCATAGCAGCGAAAACAGATCCATCAGCATAAAGGGGGAATTTTTCATTTGAGATCTCCTCAGTGGTCTTGATTTTGTTTCTTTTCGTCCTGATCCTGCTTATACCAGCGCGCGATACGCACGATCAGCTGCACGCCGAAGCCGATAAAGGCCACTGCGGCGATCACCGCGGCGATATGCGGGAAGTTCCAGACTACGGGGGTCTGTCCGAGGACTTCGCGCAGGATCTGCACGGCCAGATAGATGAGATAGGCCCCCGCCACGCCGTAGAAGACCGTTCTGCGGCCGCGATCCTGCGGATCTTTCTTCGCCTCTGCCTGATCGGGCTTTGGCGTATTTTCCGGTGTCGCCGTCTCTGCAGCGGGAGCTTCGGGCTCCTGCGGCGCGGGGCCGTCTGCGCCGACGCGCGGCAATGTGTTCTTTTCCTCGTCCATGGCTCGTCCTCCTGTAGGGTTTTGGATATTTTACATCATATTTTGCAAAAAGAAAAGTGGTTTTCGGATTTATTTTACCGCGCCGGTACGGAATTGCTCGATCATTTCAGCGGTCAGGCTGAAGCCCTTGTCATCTGCGGGCAGATCGGCCCGGTCGACCCAGGCGGCCATGGAAAGCTCGTCGGTCTGGACGGTGATGTGGTCATCGCCGTCGAGCTCGGCAAAGAAGCCGAACAGGAGCGTGTCGGTGAAAACCCAGGGCTGAGATTTATAGAATTTGAGATTTTTGACGTGGACGCCCGTCTCTTCCAATACTTCGCGGTGGACGGTCTCCTCAATGGACTCGCCGATCTCGTTGAAACCGGCGACGAGGGCGTAGCTTGTGATGGGGCGGTTTAAGTAGCGCGTGAGCAGGAGCCGCTCCCCATCGTGCACCGCGACGATGACCGCCGGGCAGATCTTGGGATAGACCGTGTTGCGGCAGGCGGGGCAGACCATGGCGCGCTCGGTACGGCTCTTTTCCATCCGCGTTCCGCAGCGGCCGCAGTAGCGCTGGCTGGAATACCAGCGGTAGAGGCTTTCCCCTGCAGCGGCGGCAAAGATCCGGGCGCGGCGGGGGAAATTGCGCAGCTCACCGGTCGGCAGTGCGTCCCAGCCGGGGGCGGGGGAGGTGTCGCATTCGGCAAGGTAATAGTCGTGCTGATCGATGGAGAAGAGGTACTGCAGATCCTCCCGCAGCGCGGGCAGGTCGGCCACGCGCGGCAGGAGAATGGTATTGTCCGCAACCTTGCAATAAAGAATGCGGCCCGGGCCGTAGCAGAGGACAAAGTCTTCGCCGTCCGGCTGCTTCCATTTCATTTCATTGTGGTATACATGCGGAAAAATGTCCTGAATCATACCTGTTCCCTCCAAAATGCTTCGATTTGTGCGCGGGTTGCCTTTACGCTGCCCTGCACAAAGCCGGCCTTTCCGCCGCCGCGCCCGTTCAGGCGCGCGTTCAATTCGCGGGTCAGCGCACGCAGGTCGCCGCCCTCCTGGCCGATGGCATAGGCATAGCCGCGCTCGTCACTGCCGGAGAAGACTGCGGCCCGGCCCGTGCGGCCCTGCATCACGGCGTCGGCCAGCCGCCGCACGCCGTCGGGGCTCAACCCCGGCTCAAAGACGAGCGCGTCTCCCGCCTTGTCCAGCGCTTCGGCCCGGAGGGCAAACAGCTTTGCCTCCAGCTGGCCGGCGCGCAGCTTGACGGCAGCAAGTTCGTCCAGTGTGTGCTGCACGGCAGCGCTCGTTTCGGCAGGCTTTGCGGAGAGAAGGGCGGAATTTTTCCGGTTTTCTGCGATCAGGCGGCCGACGTAGTCATAGGCCCGGCTGCCGCAGAGCAGCTCCAGCCGGACGCCGTCGTGAAATTTGACACAGGAGAAGATACGGATGGGCCCGATCTCGCCCGTCCGCGCGACGTGGGTGCCGCAGCAGGCGCAAATGTCATAGCCGGGGATGGTGACGATGCGGATCGGACCGCTTAGCTCTTTTTTGCTGCGGTAGGGGAGGGCGGCAAGCGCCTCCGGCGTGGGGTAGGAGATCTCGATGGGCAGATCCTGCCAGACGGCCTCGTTTGCTTCGCGCTCAAGCAGGGCAAGCTGGGATTCCTCGAGCGGGCCGCTGAGGTCGATGGTGACGAATTCGGCGCCCATGTGGAAGCCGACGTTTTCGTAGCCGAAGTGTTTATGGGCCAGGCCGCTGAGGATATGCTCGCCGGAGTGCAGCTGCATGAGGGACTGCCGCCGGGCCCAGTCGATCTGGCCTTCCACCTGCGCGCCGGGGGTCAGCGGGGCGGAGCAGTAGTGGACAATCTCGCCGCCGCGCTCGTGGGTGTCGGTGACGGACACGCCGGAAAGCGTGCCGGTGTCGCCCGGCTGGCCGCCTCCTTCGGGATAAAAGCAGGTTCGGTCGAGCACGACGTCGTAGCCGTGTTTCCCGGGGGTGCAGGCGAGCACCCTGGCGGTGAAGGTTTTCATGTGGGCGTCTTTGTAATAAAGTCGTTCGGTCATAGCGCACGTTCCTTTGTCGTTTTTTGTATCATAACACACCCGCGCAGCGATTTCCAGCTGTTCCGGCGATTTGTGGGAACGAAAAATAATCGCGAAAAAAGACTTGACTTTTTTCACATTCATGCTATAATGATGAAGCTGTTTGAAACAGCTATGCTACTGTAGCTCAGTCGGTAGAGCGCGTCATTGGTAATGACGAGGTCGGCAGTTCGAATCTGCCCAGCAGCTCCACGTCGTCGCGGACTGCGCAAGTTCGCGGCGACTTTTTTATGCTGCGCATCAAAAAATCATCTCTCACCAGCTCCGTCGCTCCTCCTCCCAAAATCGTAACCGCCGACGCTGGGTTACGATTTTGTTTTTTTTCGTTTATCAGCGGTCGGCGAGAATCAAAAGAAGACACGCACTCGCGTGTCTCAGCGTGCCGAAAAAGTCTTTTCGCTCCGCTGCTCTGCTGCAGAACTGCATTTTATAGTTTTTTGACAATCTCTCTCTCTTTTTGGCGCTATGCAGACTGCACAGCAGACTGCGGCGCCTGCGGGCGGGAATTGAACGCGAAAGGAGCCCCTGATGGGTTCCTTTCACACGATCTTCCTTTCCGAAAATATCAGTTTTTTGCGTTGATAGGATTCTGAAAACACACGCCGTCGCGGACTGCGCAAGTTCGTGACGGCTTCTTACGCTTCGCCTCCAAAGATCATCTCACGAGCGGCAGTGCGCTGCCGCACAGAACCGCAACCGCTTTGTCAGGTTACGGTTTTATTTTTTTGCCCGATCCACTGTGCGTGGATCAAACGAGATCCAGTTTTCTGCATGGCGGACGGAAAAATAGAGAAACATGGAGGAGATTCGGCATGGGGGAATAAATGGAGACGAGGGACAGCGTTTTATACAAAAAGTATACAAAAATTTTGTAAGGCAAACAAAAAAATTGTATTGTTTCACGAAATCTGAACGGATATACTGAAGATGAGACCGGTATAACGGACGGTGCCTGTCACTTTTCCCTTTTCGGGCACGGCCGCCGCCCACCGCATCTGCGGCTCCGGCTATCAAATAAAAGGAGACTATCCCATGAAAGAGAAATCTGCTCGCGCGCCGGCATCGGCACCCTCATCCAGCTGTTCCAGGTCTGGCGCATCGGATCGAGACTGCCGGTTGTGATGGGACTGAGCTTTACGTTCCTCTCCGCGATGATGACGCTGGCCGCCAAGGACTATGGCCTGATGATCGGCGCGGTAATCGTGGGCGGATGGATCGAGGGCTTGCTGGGCTTGACTGCGAAATACTGGCGGCGCTTTGTCAGCCCGATTGTCTCGGCCTGCGTGGTGACGACCATCGGCTTCAGCCTGCTCTCGACCGGTATCTCGTCATTTGCCAGTTCTTCGGTCTACCCCACCGGCGCATGGCAGAATCTGCTCGTCGCGGTCATCACGCTCGCGGCCTGCCTCATTTATCATTCGCTGGCCAAGGGGTTCTGGAAGCAGCTCTATGTGCTCTTCGGCCTGATTGTGGGCTATGTCGTGTCACTGTTTTTTGGCATGGTCGATTTCGCATCCATGAAGGAGACGGGGCGCGAGTTGGGGATCGTTGCCCTGCCGAAGCTCTTTGCCTTCACGCCGAAATTTGAGATCGGAGCCATCATCTCCGTGACGCTTGTGTTCCTCGTGTCCGCTGCCGAGACCATCGGCGACACCTCCGCCGTCTGCGCGGGCAGTCTGGGCCGTGAGATCACGGAAAAGGAAGTCTCCGGCTCCCTTGCCTGCGACGGCTTCCTCTCCGCCGTGTCCGGCGGCGTGTTCGGCTGCCCGCCCATCACATCGTTCAGCCAGAACGTGGGCCTTGTCGCAATGACAAAGGTCGTCAACTGCTTTACGATTATGTTCGGCGCACTGACACTGATTCTCGCGGGCCTGTTCTCGCCGGTCGGCGCGTTTTTCTCGACGCTGCCGGACTGCGTGCTCGGCGGCTGCACGGTCATCATGTTCGGCGCGATCATCGTCTCGGGCGTCACGATGCTCGGCGAGTGCGGCTTTGACCAGCGCAACACCATCATCGCGGCCACGAGCTTTGCCATCGGCATCGGCGTGACGCAGGTTCCGGCGTTTTTCTCCGGCATGCCGCAGATCGTGAGCGACATCTTTGCGGGCAACCCGGTTGCCGGTGTGTTTGTGGTGTCGATGATCCTGTCGCTGACGCTGCCGAAGAAGGTCAAACCCGAGGACATCGGCGCGCTCACCGAGCAGACGCTCGAGGGCACGAAGGAAGATTGAAAATTGCCGGGGCGGACAGCATTGTCCGCCCCATTGCGCATCTTTGTGGCCGCGCAGGCGGAAAAACCGAAAACAGACCGGAAAATGATACTTGACCTGGAGCAAAATTGGGAGTACACTATGGCTTGCTGAAAGGGAGTAGTTATAATCGCTGGTTCAACAATCGCCCGGATTTTCCGGTGGGCCAGCGCCTGAACCCCGCAGGAACGAGACTTTTTGCACCGCGGCGTGCAGAAGGCCTTTTTTATACCCTTCACGCCGACAATCTAAAAAACGGGAGTGTTTGAAAATGAGTTTGGCGTTGACAATTGTTCTGTTTTTGATCGGGTTGGTGCTGATCATCAAGGGCGGCGACTGGTTCGTTGATGCGGCCAGCTGGATGGCCGAGGCGTCCGGAATGCCGAAATTTTTGATCGGTGCGACAATCGTCTCCGTGGCGACGACGCTGCCGGAGATCATTGTGTCGACCATTGCGGCCGCCGGGGGCAGTACCGATATAGCCATCGGAAACGCAATCGGGTCGGTGACGGCGAATATCGGCCTCATTATGGCCGTGTCGCTGCTGTTTTTGCCGGCGGTCATCCAGCGGCGGCAGTTTGCATTCAAGGGTGCGCTGATGGTGGGCAGCTGCGTGCTGCTGTGGGCGTTGTGCCTGGACGGGCAGCTGACGATTGTGGAGGGGCTGCTGGTTCTGGCGCTGTTTGTGGCATACATTATTGAAAATATCCACACGGCGAAGCTGGAGAGCCAGAACGGGGAGCATGAGAACGAGACGGTCGACAAGAGCCGGAAAACACTCTGGAAAAACATCGGTACGTTTGTACTGGGCGCGGTCTGTCTCGTGGTGGGCTCGCGGCTGCTGGTCGACAATGGGACGGAGCTGGCCAAGCTGCTGGGCGTGTCGGAGCGGATCATTGCCGTGACCATGGTGGCCATCGGCACGTCGCTGCCGGAGCTGGTTACGGCCATCACGGCCATTGTGAAAAAGCAGACGTCGATGTCGGTCGGCAACATTCTGGGAGCCAATATCATCGATGTGACGGTGATTCTGCCGATCTGCGCGATGATCGGCGGGAAGCTGACCATTGCGGCGGAGTCCCTGCGGCAGACGCTCTACCTTGACATGCCGGTTTGTGCCGTCGAGACGGCGCTGGCAGTTGTGCCGACGCTGATTTTCAGGAAATTCCAGAAATGGCAGGGCGCGCTGATGCTCTGCGTGTATGTGGCGTATGTGATTCTGACGGTCCGCGCGTGAGGCGCTGGCAAGCAGACCGGCTCTCTGAAACGGAGAGCCGGTTTTTGCGCGGGCGGGCGAAAAAACTGGATTTGCCTCTTTTTTTATTTCTGCAAATCGTGTATAATACTCATAACTTTGACCACGCGGGAGGAAATGCCATGGACGAACAAAACGAACAGCGGGCGCCGGAGCAGGCCGAAGCCGCGCCTTCTGCGGGAGGAAAGAGCGATCGCGGCTGGGAGTCCATGGCGCTGGTGCATGATCTGGTCTATCTGCTGGCGATTGTGACGATTCTGTTCACGTTCTTTTTTCGGCTGGTGTCGGTTTCGGGCAGCTCGATGTATCCCACGCTGGTCAACCGGGATTACCTGGTGCTGGAGAGCAACTTCCTCTATCGGAATGTGAAGCAGGGAGACATTGTGGTGCTGAAGGTCGATTATTTTGACGAGCCCATCGTCAAGCGCGTCATTGCCACCGGCGGACAGAGCGTGGACATCGATTTTGAGCAGGGCATCGTCTATGTGGACGGCGTGGCACTGAATGAGGATTATGTCAACGAACCGACGTATAAAAGCTATCTGGAATACGGAATGGGCCTCGATTATCCGGTCGAAGTGCCGGAAGGGAGCGTGTTCGTGATGGGCGACAACCGGAATGAATCGGCTGACAGCCGGTTCGCGCCGGTCGGCTGTGTGCCGGAGAGCCAGATTTCCGGCCGGGCGCTGCTGGTATTGCTGCCGGGGGCGCAGACAGACAAGGAAGGAAACGTGACGGGCGGCCGGATTTGGGGCCGGATCGGCACGGTATCATAAGCATGGACGAGAAAACAATGAACATCCAGTGGTATCCCGGCCACATGACCAAGACGCGCCGGATGATGGAGGAAGACCTGAAGCTGGTCGACGCGGTCTGTGAGATTTTAGACGCCAGAATTCCCATTTCCAGCCGGAACCCGGATATCGACACGATCTGCGGCAGCAAGCCGCGGATGATCATTTTAAACCGCATCGACATGGCGGATCCCGCGATGGGAAAGCGGTGGAGCGAGTATTTTAAGGCGAAGGGCTGGGCTGTCATCCAGACGGACTGCAAGAGCCGCAAGGGCATCAATCAGTTCGCACCCGCGGTGCGGACGCTGTTGGCGGAGAAGCTGGCGCGCTACGCCGAAAAGGGCCAGGTGGGCCGGCCGCTGAAGCTGATGGTGGTCGGCATTCCGAACGTCGGCAAGTCGACGTTCATCAACCAGATCGCGGGGAGAAAGGGCGCCAAGGCCGAAAACCGCCCCGGCGTCACGCGCGGCAAGCAGTGGGTTACGGTGGATCAGGGCTTGCTCCTGCTCGACACGCCGGGCATCCTCTGGCCAAAATTTGAGGATCCGCAGGTCGGCATGCGCCTGGCCTACACCGGCGCGGTGAAGGATGACGTGATCGACACGGAGACGCTGGCCTTCCACCTGATGGAGCTGTTGGCGAAGGAATATCCGGACGCGATTCGGGAGCGGTATAAGATTGAAATTCCGGCGGAATTTGACCCGTGGGAGCTGGTGGAGGCGGCCGGGCGCAAGCGCGGCTTTTTGATCTCCGGCGGCGAGGTGGACACCGAGCGGATGGCAAAGGTGCTGCTCGACGAATACCGCAGCTGCAAGCTCGGGCGCTTTACACTGGAGACGCCGGAGGATCTGGAGGAAGCATGAGACAGACGGAAACAATCGACCTCTGGGCGTATGAGAATGCGGCGTTTGCAGACGGCTATCAGTCGGTCTGTGGGATCGACGAGGCCGGGCGCGGGCCGTTGGCCGGGCCGGTGTGCGCGGCGGCAGTGATCTTGCCGCCGGATTGCCGGATCGAGGGACTGAACGACTCGAAAAAGCTGACAGATAAGCGCCGACGCGAATTATATGATGTAATCGTGGAGAACGCCGTGGCCTACGGCATCGCGTTCGCGAGCCATCAGGAGATCGATGAGATCAATATTCTGCAGGCGACGTTCCTCGCCATGCGCCGCGCGGCCGAACAGCTTGGCGTCAAGCCGGAGCTGGCGCTCGTCGATGGAAACCGCGATCCGCAGCTTGGCATCCCGACGCGGACGATCGTCAAGGGCGACGGCCTCTCGGCCTCGATTGCGGCGGCGTCAATCCTCGCGAAGGTGACACGAGACCGATGGATGGAGGAGCTGGACGAAAAGTTCCCGCAGTACGGCTTCGCGGTACATAAGGGCTACGGCACGAAGCGACACTATGCCGCGTTGACGGAGTTTGGCCCCTGCGAAGAGCACCGCATGACATTCTTGAAAAAGTTCTATGAGAAGGCGTGACCTGCTCGGCCCCTGGGGCGAGGCGCTGGCGTGCGCGTATCTGCGCGGACGCGGCTGCCGCATTGTGGCGTGCAATTATCGCAGCCGTTTTGGCGAGATTGACGTGATTGCGGAGAATCGGAGGTTTCTGATCTTTGCGGAGGTCAAGCTCCGGAAAACGGCGAATTTTGGCGAGGCGTGTGAGTTCGTCGATTCTAAAAAGCAGGAGCGATTGCGCAAGACGGCCATGCTTTGGCTGGAGGCGCATGAAACGGCGCTGCAGCCGCGCTTTGACGTCATCGAAATCTATGCGCCGGAGGGGCTGGACACGAAAAGACCACGCATCCGGCAGTTGGAGGACGCATTTTGACAAAATTTCCGGTTTTAGACGGCCACTGCGACACCGCCGTCGAGCTCTGGCGCAAGGGTGGGTCGCTCACGGAAAACAGTGGGCAGGTCAGCCTTGCGCAGGCGAAGGGCTTTCCGGCCTATGTGCAGTTTTTTGCCTTCTGCACGGTCTGGATTGAGAACGCGCAGACCAATGGAGAACGGTTTGAGGCCGGGATGGCTTATTTTTTGAGGCAGCTGCAAAACAGCGGTGTGAAGCTCTGCCATACGGCGGCGGAGATTTCCGGCATTTTGGCAGACGGCGGTGTTGGCGCGGCGCTCTCGATCGAGGGCGCGGAGGCCTTCGGCTGCGATGTGGGGCGGCTGGAAGCGCTGGCCGGGCGCGGCGTGCGGATGATTGCGCCGGTCTGGAATTATGAGAATGCGTTTGCCGGCTCCTGCGTGACGGGCGGCGGATTGACGGCGCGGGGGCGCGAGTTTGTCCGCAGGGCCCAGCGGGCCGGGATCATCGTCGATGTCAGCCACCTATCCGAGCGTGGCTTCTGGGACGTCTGCGAGCTTGCCGAGGCGCCCATCGTCGCCAGCCACAGCAATGCAAAGGCCTGCTGCGCGCATCCGCGCAATCTGACGGACGAACAGTTCCGTGCGCTCTGCGATCTGGGAGGCACTGCGGGGCTGAATCTCTATGCTGCATTTTTGCACGAATCCGGCCGGGCCACAATGGACGATGTGCGCCGCCATCTGGAGCATTTTCTGGCTCTGGGCGGCGACGGCCATCTCGCGCTCGGCGGCGATCTGGACGGCTGTGACACGCTGCCGGATGGGATGCACGGGCTGCGCGACTATGAAATGCTGGAAATATGTTTGGAAAATTGGGGGTTTGACGAGACTGTCATCAAAAACCTGTTTTATAAATCCCTGGAAAAGGTTGTGACATTATGTATTATGTAAGTACCCGGGACGCCTCGCTGCGCTATACGGCGGCGCAGGCTATCGTACAGGGCCTCAGCCGTGAGGGCGGGCTGTTTTTGCCGTCGGAGATCCCGCAGCTGAGATGCGAGGATCTGACAGAGCTGACACGCTGTTCCTATCCCGAGCGGGCTGCGCGCGTGATGGGACGGTATCTCGAGGAGTTTTCGCAGGAGGAACTGCTGGGCTTTGCGGAAAAGGCGTATGGCCCGGCGAAGTTCGACACGCCCGCCGCAGCGCCCGTCGTGAAGACGGAGGACGGCACCTATGTGCTCGAGCTCTGGCACGGGCCGACGTGCGCTTTCAAAGACATGGCGCTGCAGATGCTGCCGTATCTGCTGACGGCGAGCCTCCGCAAGACCGGCGAGCAGAAGACGGTCTGCATCCTTGTGGCAACGTCCGGCGATACCGGCAAGGCGGCGCTCGAGGGCTTCCGCGATGTGGAGCACACGAAGATTCTCGTGTTCTATCCGGACGGCGGCATTTCGGATATCCAGAAATTGCAGATGGTCACGCAGGAGGGTGGAAACGTCGGCGTCTGCGCCGTGCGCGGCAACTTTGACGACACGCAAAACGGCGTAAAGGCGATTTTCTCCGACGAGGCACTGCGCGCGCAGCTGGCGGAGCAGGGCTATTTCCTGTCCTCGGCCAACTCCATCAACTGGGGCCGCGTGCTGCCGCAGATTGTCTACTATGTCTCCGCTTATTGCGATCTGGTGGCCAGCGGAGCCGTCCGGATGGGGGAGATGGTCAATGTCTGCGTGCCGACCGGTAACTTCGGCAACATCCTCGCGGCCTACTATGCCCGCTGCATGGGCGTGCCGCTCGGACGGCTGGTGTGCGCATCGAACGCGAACAACGTCCTTACCGACTTTTTGACCACTGGTACCTATGACCGCAACCGGCCGTTTTATATGACAGCCTCACCGTCGATGGACATCCTGATCTCGTCGAATCTCGAGCGGCTGCTCTATCTGCTCTCCGGTTCGGACGAAGCAGTGCGCGGCTATATGGCGCTGCTTGCCAAAACGGGCCGCTATACGGTCTCCGATGAAATCAAAACCGCCATCCGGGCCGTGTTCGCATGCGGCTTCTGCGACGACGCGGGGACGGAGGCGATGATCGGCGAAGAATATCGCCGGAGCGGCTATCTGCTCGACACGCATACGGCGGTGGCCTACCGCGTGGCGGAACAGTACCGCACGGTGAGCGGCGATCACACGCCAATGCTCATCGCCTCGACGGCCAGCCCCTTCAAATTCTGCGCGAGCGTGCTGCCTGCCCTCGGCTGTAAGGAGCTGAGACAGGGGACGGCCATCATCGGCCAGCTCGCCGAGGTGTCCGGTAAGCGCGCGCCCGCACCGCTGGCGGCCCTCGCCGGGAAGAAGGCGCGCTTCGACGGCGTGGCGGACAAGGACGGGATGCGCCGCGTTGTGACGGAGTTTTTGCAGTAAATGGCGCTGTATGCGATCGGGGATCTGCACCTGAGCCTTGGCACGGATAAGCCGATGGACGTGTTCGGCGGGCGCTGGAAGGGCTATGTGGACAAGCTCCGCGCCGGATTGTCGGTCATCGGTCCGGAGGACACGACCGTCCTGCTCGGAGATCTGAGCTGGGCGCTCGGCATCGAGCAGGCGAAGGCGGATTTTGCGTTTATCCACGCCATTCCGGGGCGGAAGATCCTGCTCAAGGGCAACCACGATTACTGGTGGACCACGGCGGCGAAGTTTTATAAGTTCTGCGCGGCGCAGGAATTTTCAAACATGGAGATCCTGCACAACAACTGCCATTTTTATGGTGACGTGGCGCTGTGCGGGACGCGCGGCTGGTTCTACGAAGAGGATCGGGGCGGCACACACGACGAAAAGGTCTTCCGGCGGGAATTGGGGAGACTGGAGACGTCGCTGCGGGCCGCGGGGGAGCGGGAGAAATTCTGCTTCCTGCACTACCCGCCGCGCTATCAGGGCTACGAGTGCCCGGAGATTCTGGAGCTGCTCGAGCGCTATGGCGTGCGCCGCTGCTATTATGGCCATCTGCACGCCGAGAGTCATCGGCTGGCTCTGCAGGGAGACTGGCACGGGATCGAATTCCGCCTGGTATCTGCAGATTATGTCAACTTCAAGCCCGTGAAAGTTCTGGATTGAGGGAAGAAGTTTCTGAATTTTTTGTAAAATGCAAGATTTCTGGAAAAAAGAGTGGAAATCTTGCGAAAAGTCTGATAGAATAAATCGGATGCAAATTTACTTGGGTGAAATACGGCCCTGCGGCCGCACCGCATAGGAGGAAAACCAACATGAATGTCAAGAGCGTAGAAAAAGAGAACGGCAATGCCAAGATCTCCCTGGAGATTGAAAAGGCAGAGTTTGAGGTGGCCCTGAACAAGGCGTATGCCAAGTGCCGCAAGAGCATTATGATCCCCGGCTTCCGCAAGGGCAAGGCTCCGCGCAAGATGGTCGAGAGCATGTACGGACCCACGGTGTTCTACGAAGATGCTGTGAATGAGATCTTCCCCGAGATCTATGAGAAGGCTGTCACCGAGCAGGGCCTCAAGGCCGTCGGCGCGCCGTCCGTCGTCGATATGGACACCACGGAAGAGGGCAATGTCACCCTGACCGTCTCCACCGCGCTTTATCCCGAGGTCACCCTCGGCGAATACAAGGGCATCGAGGTCGCAAAGAAGGCCGTGTCCGTCGCAAAGGCGGACGTCGACGCCGAGCTTGGCCGTATGGCTGAGCGCAACTCCCGCATCGAGACCGTCGAACGCGAAGCGAAGAACGGCGACACCGTCGTCATCGACTTTGAAGGCTTTGTGGATGGCAAGGCATTTGAGGGCGGCAAGGCGGAGAAATACAGTCTGCACCTGGGCTCCGGCTCATTCATTCCCGGCTTTGAGGATCAGCTGGTCGGCGTGAAGGCCGGCGAGGAGAAGGACGTCGAGGTGACGTTCCCCGAGGACTACAACTCCAAGGAGCTGGCTGGCAAGCCCGCAACCTTCAAGTGCAAGGTTCATGAGGTCAAGGAGACCATCAAGCCTGAGCTGGACGACGAGTTTGCCAAGGACGTGTCGGAATTCGACACTCTGGCCGAACTGAAGAAGGACATCAAGGCCCGCCTGACCAAGACCCGCGAGGAAGAGGCAAATCGTGCCTTTGAAGACGCCGTGCTCGAGACTGCGGCCAAGAATATGACCGTTGAGATCCCCGCCTGCATGATCGACGAGCAGGTCGAGCGTCAGCTCAACCAGTTTGGCTATCAGCTGCAGATGCAGGGCATGAAGATGGAAGATTACGCCAAGATGATGGGCGGCAACCTCGACAGTCTGCGTCAGTCCATGCGTCCCATGGCAGAGCAGACCGTCCGTAGCAGCCTCCTGCTTGATGCTGTTGCCGAGGCGGAGAAGATCGAGGCGCTCGACGAAGAGGTCAATGAAGAGTATCAGAAGATGGCTGAGCAGTATCAGATGGAGCTCGACAAGGTGAAATCCGCCGTTGACGAGGCAACCGTCCGCGAAGAGCTCAAGAGCCGTAAGGCTGCGAAATTCCTGACCGACAATGCCGTCGCTGTCGAGGAAAAGCCCGCCAAGAAGACCACCCGCAAGAAGGCGGCTGCTGAAGAGACGCCAGCCGAGGAAGCCGCACAGGCTGAAAAGGAATAATTCTCCGTCTGCCTGGTTAGGATTGGATTGGCGGCATCGCCAACGAAAGGAGAATTTCTATGAGTTTAGTTCCGTATGTTGTCGAGCAGACCAGCCGCGGAGAGCGGTCTTACGACATTTTCTCCCGCCTGCTCAACGACCGTATCATCATGCTCTCCGAGGAGGTCAATTCCACCACGGCGAGCCTTGTCGTGGCCCAGCTGCTCTATCTGGAGGCGCAGGATCCGGATAAAGATATCCAGTTCTACATCAACTCTCCGGGTGGTTCCGTGACGGATGGAATGGCCATCTACGACACGATGCAGTATATCAAGTGCGACGTGTCGACGATCTGCGTGGGCATGGCGGCCTCAATGGGGGCCTTCCTGCTCTCGTCCGGCACGAAGGGCAAGCGTCTGGCGCTGCCGAACGCGGAGATCATGATCCATCAGCCCTCGGCCGGAACCCAGGGCCAGGTGACGGATATGGCCATCCATCTCAAGCGCCTGGAGATCATTAAAAAACGCCTGAATGGCATTCTGGCCGCCAACACGGGCCGAAGCGTGGAAGAGGTTACCGACGACTGCGAACGCGACAACTTCATGACCGCCGAGGAGGCCCTGGCCTATGGCCTGATCGACAAGGTCATCGACAAGAGATAACAAATACCCCGGGGCGGAAGCTCCGGGGAACGATTCCCTGAAAGGAGAAGGGAAACATTGGCGAAAGATTCTATCCGCTGCTCCTTCTGCGGTAAGCGGCAGGAGCAGGTCGACCGGATTATTGCCGGGCCGAATGTGTATATCTGCAACGAGTGCGTGGAGCTTTGTGAGTCGATCCTGCACGATGAGATGCACTCAAATGGCGCCCAGCAGCTTGATCTCCCGGACAAGCTCCCCACGCCGCAGGAGATCAAAACCTATATGGACCAGTACATCATCGGACAGGAGGCGGCAAAGGTTGCGCTGTCCGTGGCGGTCTATAACCACTATAAGCGCATCTATTTTGCCAAGCAGACCGATGTGGAGCTGCAAAAGAGCAACATCCTGCTCATCGGCCCGACGGGCTCCGGCAAGACGCTCTTCGCCCAGACGCTCGCCAAGATTCTGAACGTGCCGTTCGCCATCGCGGACGCCACCACGCTCACCGAGGCCGGCTATGTCGGCGAAGATGTGGAAAACATCCTGCTTCGCCTGCTTCAGGCGGCGGATTTCGACGTCGAGCTGGCCGAGCGTGGCATCATCTACATCGATGAGATGGACAAGATCGCCCGCAAAAGCGAAAATACGTCCATCACGCGAGACGTCTCCGGTGAGGGCGTGCAGCAGGCGCTTCTGAAGATCCTCGAGGGCACCGTGGCCAACGTCCCGCCCCAGGGCGGACGGAAGCATCCGCAGCAGGATTTCATTCAGGTCGACACGACGAATATCCTCTTTATCTGCGGCGGCGCATTCGACGGGCTGGATAAAATCATCGAACAGCGCACCGATACGTCGTCCGTCGGCTTCGGTTCGCAGCTGCAAAGCAAAAAGCAGCGCGATGTCGGCAAGCTCTTTGAGCTGGTCGAGCCGCACGATCTTCTGAAATTCGGCATCATTCCAGAACTGGTGGGCCGGCTTCCTGTCATCACCAGTCTGAGCAGTCTCCGCAAGGAGGATCTGGTCAAGATTCTGACTGAGCCGAAAAATGCGCTCTGCAAACAGTATCACAAGCTGCTGGAATATGACAACGTGGCGCTGAGCTTCGAGTCCGGTGCACTGGATGCCATTGCAGAAAAGGCCATCAAACGCCAGATCGGCGCGCGCGGTCTGCGGGCGATTATGGAGGAAATTATGACGAAGATCATGTACGACATTCCCTCCGATCCCACAATCCAGAGCGTGCTCATCACGGAGGACTGCGTCCGCAACGGCACCGAGCCCGTCATCAAGCGGGATGCGAGCCGTCCGCGCGAGGCCATCCGCAATGCGGGCGTAACGCTGTAACAGAGAACAAAAGGGAGCAGCTTTGCTCCCTTTTTGCGATATTTTCAGGACAGTGCCGTATCAGTTTTGACAAGCGCTTCACCGCAAACTTTGCCGGGACGGGGATGGAGCTTGCGAATGCCGGTTCGCCGATGTATGCGGCAGTTCCGGCGCGGCGCAGATCTTTACGGCGCTTCCCCAGAGTACTCTCCAACGAAAGGAGACGATTTTATGAGTGATTATAAGCCTATGACCTGCCTGCCGGTGCTGGCACTGCGCGGGTTGGTGGTATTTCCAGGATATGTGACGCACTTCGACGTCGGCCGGACAAAATCTGCCCGCGCCGTGGAGGAGGCTATGCGCACCGATCAGAGTATCTTCCTCGTGGCCCAGCGCGATCTGGAGACGGATGACCCGAAAAAGGCCGACCTCTATGAGGTTGGCACGGTTGCTACGGTCAAACAGATCCTCCGCCTGCCGGGCGACAATATGCGCATTCTTGTCGAGGGACGCTACCGCGCGAAGCTGCTCGACATGATCCACAGCGAACCCTATCTCTTCGGCCGCGTAGTGGAGCTGGATGAGGCGGGATATAACCACGGCCTCCTGCGCCTGCAGGCCCTCGTCCGCCAGGCACACGAGCTGTTCGGCCAGTTTATCGATCTTGCAGTAAAATCCGGCCAGGAGAGCATGATGCAGGCACTGACTTCGGACGAGCCGGGGCGAATCGCCGATATCATCGGCCAGAATGCAACCTTCCCGTATGATCAGAAACAGCAGGTGCTCGAACAGCTCCATCCCGTGAAGCGGCTGGAGCTTGCAGTGCAGCTGCTTGCCCGTGAGCTGGATATCCTGCAGCTGGAGAGCGAAATCTCGGAAAAGGTGCAGGAGAGCGTCAATAAAAATCAGCGGGACTACTATCTGCGCGAGCAGATCCACGCCATCCGCGAAGAGCTTGGCGAGGAGGACGGCGACGAGGAAGACTATGCCGCCAAGATCCGCGCGCTGCACCTGCCGGAGGCAACGGAGGAAAAGCTCCTCAAAGAGGTTCGGCGCCTCGGTCGCCAGCAGGGCGGCTCTGCAGAGGCCAACGTCATCCGCAATTATCTTGATACGGTGCTCGATCTTCCGTGGAACGAGGAGACGAAGGAGCGCCTGGACGTGAAGGCCGCGCGGAAGATTCTTGATGCCGACCATTTCGGTCTGGAGAAGGTCAAAGAGCGCATTTTGGAGACATTGGCCGTGCGTCAGTTGGCGCCGGAACTGCCCGGGCAGATCCTCTGTCTGGTCGGGCCTCCCGGCGTCGGCAAGACGTCGGTCGCCATCTCCATCGCAAAGGCGCTGAACCGCAAGCTTGCGCGGCTCTCGCTCGGCGGCGTGCGTGACGAGGCCGAGATCCGCGGCCACCGTAAAACGTACATCGGCGCCATGCCGGGCCGCATCATGACGGCCATTGCACAGTCCAAGAGCCGCAATCCGCTCCTCCTGCTTGACGAGGTCGACAAGCTTGGCAGCGACTATAAGGGCGATCCGTCGTCCGCGCTGCTCGAAGTGCTCGACCCGGAGCAGAATTCGGAATTCCGCGACCATTATCTCGAGGTGCCGTTCGATCTGCACCGCTGCATGTTTATCACCACGGCCAATACGACCGATACCATTCCCCGCGCCCTGCTCGACCGGATGGAGGTCATTGAGCTCGGCTCTTACACGGACGAGGAGAAGCTGCAGATTGCCAAGCGGCACCTCATTCCCAAGCAGCTCGCCAAGCACGGCATTGAAAAAGGGCGCGTGCGCGTCTCGGACGAAGCGATTCGCGAGATGATCGCGTGCTACACGCGCGAGTCCGGCGTCCGCAGCCTCGAGCGGCAGATTGCCGCGTTCTGCCGGAAATGCGCGATGCGCTTTGTGGGCGAGAATGCGCCGAAGCGGATCAGCGTTACGGGTGCAAATCTGGAGCAGTATCTCGGCGTGCGCCGGTTCCTGCCCGATCCGCTCCCTGCAAGCGACCAGGTGGGCCTCGTGACGGGCCTGGCCTGGACGAGCGTCGGCGGCGAAACGCTGGAGGTCGAGGTCAATGTTGTTGACGGTACCGGCAAGCTGGAGCTCACCGGCAACCTGGGCGACGTGATGAAGGAATCGGCCTTCGCGGCCATGAGCTATGTGCGCTCCCGCGCGAAGGAGCTCGGGCTGCCGGCTGACTTCTATAAGACGCGCGACATTCACATCCACTTCCCGGAGGGAGCTGTGCCGAAGGATGGGCCGTCTGCCGGCATCACGATCTGCACGGCGCTCGTCTCCGCCCTGACGGGCCGCGCCGTCCGGCGCGATCTCGCCATGACCGGCGAAATCTCCATCCGGGGCCGTGTCCTGCCGATTGGCGGATTGAAAGAAAAGACCATGGCTGCGCTGCGCCATGGGATCAAGACGGTCATCATCCCGCAGGCCAATGAAAAGGATCTCGAGGAGATTGACCAAACGGTGCGGCAGGGGCTGAATTTCATCACCGTCAGCCATGTCGACAGTGTGATTGCCGCCGCGCTCGATCCGGTGGAGGCCACCGAAGCCCCCGCATTGGATGCCATGCCGGTCATGCCGCCCCTGCCGCCTAAGCCGCGGCGCAAACCGGCTATCCGGCAGTGAGGTGCGGACATGAATCTACACAACGCGCAGTTCGTGCGCTCTGTGACGTCCGTGGCCGACTGCCCGCGCGACGGGATTCCGCAGATTGTGTTTGCGGGCAAGTCAAATGTCGGCAAGTCCTCGGTCATCAACAAGCTCCTGCTCCGCAAAAACTTTGCCCGCGTGGGTGAGGCCCCCGGCAAGACCACGCACATCAACTATTTCCTGATCGATGAAAAGCTGTACCTCGTCGATCTGCCCGGTTACGGTTACGCCAAGGTCTCCAAGAGCGAGCGGGAACGCTGGGGCAAGCTGATGGAGGCGTATTTCGCCGCGCCGGATCTCATCGATCTCGGTGTCATGCTCGTCGATGCGCGGCACAAGCCAACGGCGAACGATGTGACGATGGCAAGCTACTTTCTGCAGACCAGCAAGCCCTTCGTCGTTGTGGCGAACAAGCTCGACAAGCTGAAAAAGAGCGAGATCGAACCGAATCTGGCCTGTATCCGTGAGACGCTGGGGTTGCCGGAGGACGTTCAGCTCATCCCGTTTTCCGCCGAAAAGGGGGACGGACGCGACGTGCTGCTCAAGGTC
The DNA here is from genome assembly GCA_900555665.1 of uncultured Eubacteriales bacterium. Classification (GTDB taxonomy): domain Bacteria; phylum Bacillota; class Clostridia; order Oscillospirales; family Oscillospiraceae; genus CAG-170. Next base: position 26,318 of record USLX01000012.1, read on the forward strand.
ATCCTGACCGCCGCCGGAGAATAAATCAAGAAACGCGCCAATTCCAACCGGAATTGGCGCGTGAGACTGTCAAAAAAACGATAAAAGGCAGTTCTGAGTGAGAGCCGCAGGGGTTGGCCCAGGCCAGCTTCTCTTGCCCTTCGGGCAATTCACCTTCAGAGTGAAGGGG
>USLX01000013.1 GCA_900555665.1 uncultured Eubacteriales bacterium
CGGCGCCCTCCGCCCAGGGAGCGGTGTCGATGGTGACGAACATGACGTCCGGATATTTATTTTCCGCTTCGTATGCAGCCTGCTTGAAGGAGAAGCCGGGCATGACGAGCATGTTGTAACCGGCGTCGACCAGGTCGGCGATGGACTCGAGGACAGCGGTAGTGGAGTCTTCCGTGGACTGCAGATAGCCAACCTCAATGCCGTAATCGGCGGAAGCCTTCTGCAGGCCTTCCCATGCGGACTGGATGAAGGACTTGTCGTCGATGGAAGAAGTGCCGCAAACCAGGCCGACCTTCAGCGTGGAGGGATCCACGGCGGTGTCGGAGGAAGCGTCTTCGCTGGAGTCTTCCGCAGTATCGGCAGAATCGGCGGCGGTATCGGACTGGGTGGTCTCATTGGAGGCCGCGTCCGTCTTGTCCGCGTCCGTTGTCTTGCCGGAGCTGCACGCTGCCAGGCAGAGCAGCATCATGCAAACGGCCAGGATCAGGCAAAGCGTCTTTTTCATGAATGTATCCCCTTTTGTATCATATTGTGGTTGCAGCGCATCTACGCTTATAGTATAATTCAGATCAAGGTCGACAGAGTATGACATATGTCCTACTCAAAGATATAAAATTTTTTAATGGTGATGATTAATGAAGACAACAGATCAGCGCATTCGTGCCGAGATTCTCGCACGCTACGGCGTCGACGCCAGACGCTGCCGGGAGGCCTTTTTCCCGGCCGGGCAGCAGCTGCACGCGCAGGACGCGCCGCTGGAGAACATTTTTCTGGTCATCAGCGGTGCGGTATTTATCTCCAAGAGTTCCTCAAACGGCCTGTCCGGCGCGAGCTGCTATGAGTGCTCGCACGGCTGCATCGGAGCCATGGAGATCTTTCTGGATACGATGCGCTTTGACTGCAGCTCAGTGGCCAGTACGGACGTCGCCGCATTCCTTCTGCCCATCGACTATGTACAGGAGCTGCTGCAGGGCAGCTTTACCTTCGTCCGGCAGATCGCCAACGATCTGGCAGAACAGTTGCAGCACACACACGCGATTTTGATTGATACGCAGACACACGCTGCAATTGAGCGTTTGGCTCGCTATTTGACGGACGTCTCGGAGCGGCAGGTCTACCGCGCCGGGATTCAACAGGCGGCGACAGCCATCGGTGTCAGCTATCGTCACGCCTGGAGGCTGTTTCAGGAGCTGCTGCAGGACGGCACGCTGGAAAAGGACGGGCGCGTCTATCGGATTGCGAACACCCATCAGCTTTTGCAGCTGGCCAGCCTGACCGGCTGAGGTAGATGCGTCCACCGCCCGCAGCCCCCGGTCTTTCCGCTCCCAAAAGGAACGGGAACGGCCGGAGGCCCGGCATTTGGGGCGGGCCTGTGCCCGGCAGGGCGTCTTGTTTGCTTTGGGCCGGGGCCCGTATGCACCGCGTCCTGCTGTCGGCTTTTACCGCTTGACAGGAACATGTGCGGAATCCTCTGCGTTTTCCGCCTGCATTGTCTGGTGCCCGGAGGGAAACCAGTTCATGGGCGCGCTCTACCGGCATGGCCGTCGATTTCCGAAGCCAGCAAAAAGCGGCTCCCCGGATGGGGAGCCGCTTTGGCTTTCTTACAGGAAGGCAGCGTCGAGCTGGGCGCGGAGGAAGGCGGCGGACGCGGTCAGGACCGCGAGGTAGTCCTCTTCCCCCGGCTGGTGCCAGAATTCGCCGGTAAACAGGCGCACCCCCTGCTCCCGCGCCAGCTGCAGGCAGGGCGCGTAGGGCGTATGGCCGGTGCCGAAGGCCATATCGCGGTAGACGCCGGGGCGCGTCTCTTTCAGGTGCATGGCAAAGAGATGCCCCGCACCGAGCGCGAGATCGTCTGTAATGCTGTGGCCGTAGAGCACGGCGGCGTTTTGCAGATTGCCGATGTCCGGGTAGACGCCGAGCCAGGGCGAGCCGATCTGGCGCACATAGGCCATGGCCTTGCCCACGGTGTCCATAAACGGCGTCTCCATCGTCTCAAAGGCGAGCACCACGCCAGCCGCAGAAGCCAGCTCGACAGCCTTTTGCAGATTTTCCGCAAACCAGGCGCGGGTCTGTGCATCGCCGGGCTCATAATAGACGTCATATCCAGCCAACTGGATGACCGAGACGCCGACCTCTGCCGCGAAATCGACGGCTTTTTTCATAATCTCGAGCGAACGCGCCCGCACCGCTGCGTCATGGGCGCCAAAGGGGTATTTCCGGTGCCCGCTCAGGCACATGGTACGGATGGGCACGCCGCTCTGGCGGATCTGGCCCACCAGCTCCTGCTTCTGCGCGCCCGTCCAATCCAGACGCGCAAGGCGCGCGTCCGATTCGTCAATGCTGATCTCCAGCCGGTCAAAGCCGGTCTGCGCGGCGCATTCCAGCATCCGCGCAAAGCCGAGCCCCGCAGGCATGGCCTTTTCATAGAGGCCAAGGCTGTATTCGGTTCGCTTTTGCATGTTGCTCCTCCTCTCAGCCCTGCACGGACGCAGCGGATGCGTCCACCACGGCCTGCATCTCCGGCCAGAGCGCATCCAGGCACTCGATTGTCCGGCAATAGAGCGCGTATTTCCGGTCATAGACCGCGCGGTATTCCTCCCGCGGCTGCACCGGCTCGGAAATGCGGCACATTGCGCGCGCCGCTGCGGAAAGATCGGGATATTCCCCAACTGCGACCGCCGACGCAATTGCGCAGCCCAGCGCGCCGGTTTCGTTGGCCGCCACGGTCTGCACCGGCAGGTGCAGAATGTCCGCAAACATCTGCGTCCACACGGCCGATCTCGCCGCACCGCCTGCCAGGCGGATACATTCCGGCGGTGTGTCGCGAGTCGCAAGGAGCTTTTCCGTATGGTAGCGGTGGCAGAAGGCGACGCCCTCGTAGACGCTGCGGAGCAGGTGGCGGCGCGTATGGTTCACGGTGATCCCCACGAAGCTGCCCTTGGCGTTTGGATGGACGTTCGAGGCCATCAAAAACGGCAGGAACACCGGCACAAATTCCTCCGGCGGAATCGAGGAAACCCACTCGTTCATCACATCATAGACGCTGCGCCCGGCGGCCTTGGCCGCCTCCTGCACCTCCGGCAGCATCTGGCGGAGGAACCACTCGTTATTGCCTGCGGAAGTTGCGCTGCTCTCTTCGATGAGATAATATTCCGGCAGGGCAAAGAGCGAATTCATCAGCACGCGCCCATCCAGAACCGGCTCGCGCCGGAGATATTCGTTGATCGACCACGTCCCCGCGATCATGCAGATCCGGGAAGGATCCGTGACGTCCACGGCCAGCGCGCAGGCGTCGATGTCGAACATGCCGCCGATGACCGGCGTGCCGGCGGCAAGGCCGCTCTGGGCTGCGGCCTCCGGAGAGACATGGCCGCAGATCTCCGTCGCCGTGCACAGCGGCGGCAGCGCGGGGGCAATCTGCTCCAGCCCGAACAGGCGCAAGAGCTCCGGATCATACTGCCGCGTGTGCAGGTTCAGAAGATTGGCACCAGAATAATCCGTCAGCTCCGCCTTTGCTTCGCCCGTCAGGCGGAAGCGGACATAGTCCTTGCAGGCGAAGACCCACTGGACGTTCTCCAGCGTCTGCGGCTCGTGGTCGCGGAGCCAGGCAAGCAGCGCCACCGGCTGGCAGGCCATGATGTGTTGGCAGGAACGGGCGAAGACCGCCGCCTCCGTGCCGTCTTCCTTCCAGCGCACGGGATATTCCCAGGCACGGTTGTCCGAGGAAATGATGCCGTTGCGGGCGGGCTTGCCGTCCTTGCCCCAGAGATAAAGGCCCTTGCCGTGGCCGCAGACACCGACGCAGGCGACATCCTGCGGCGAGACGTTTGCCTTTTCCAGCACGCCGCGGAGCACGCGGCAGTTGGCCTGCCACATCTCCCCCATGTCGCGCTCCACGAAATCCGGCTGGGGGGTCAGCATGGCGGTAGAGACGCTGCAAACGGCGAGCTCCCGTCCGGCGCTGTCAAAAAGCGCGGCCTTTGTGGTGGTGCCGCCGTTGTCGAGACCGATATAATAGCGCATGATTGCGTAATTCCTTTCCTGATTGATCGCTGCGCCTGCAGAGGGAAGCGGACGGCTCCTTCTGCAGGCGCGGGCATTTCAGCGCTTGAGCGTGACGCGCTGTTCGTAATCCTTCACAGTCTTCAGCCAGCTCTCACCGACGGGCACATTTTTGCTCATGCAGTAATAGTCCCAGATGTCGGCAAACGGAAGGCTCTTGGACTCTTCAATGAGGGCCAGGCGCGTGGTGTAATCTCCGGCAAGCTCAGCCTTGCGGATGGGATCCATCGGATCGAGCGCCGCCTTGAGCAGAGCCTTACGCGTGTCGCGCACGCCGATGACCCAGCAGGCGATGCGGTTGATGGAGGCATCGAAATAGTCCAGGCCGATGTTGACGCGCTTTTCGTAGCCGTTATGGACAATTTCCGTCGCAATTGCCTGCAATTCGTCGTTCCAGATGACGACATGGTCGCTGTCCCAACGAACGCCGCGGCTGACGTGCAGCATGACCTGCGGCAGGAAGTTCAAAATCGCGGTGAGCTTCGCCGCGATGCTCTCAGTGGGATGGAAGTGGCCGGCATCGAGGGTGTAGAGGATATTCCGTGTGGCGGCATAGAGCAGGGAGAATTCGTGGCTGGCCACGGTGTAGCTCTCCACGCCGAGGCCGAAGAGCTTGCTCTCGAGGGCATCGATGGTATCCTTGGGGTCAAACTTGGCGGCGAAAATCTCGTCGAGGGCCTGCGTCATGCTCTCGCGCAGGGCCAGTGTGTCGGCAGGAATGTCCTTATAGCCATCGGGGAACCAGAAGTTGTCGATGCAGGGCTTGCCGGTGCGCTTGCCGATCTCGGATGCGATCTCGCGGCAGCGCTTGCCATGCTCGATCCAGAAGCGGCGCTTTTTCTCGTCGAGGCTGGTAATGGAGAAGTTCCCGTCGGACATCGGATGGGAGAAGAAGGTGGGGTTGAAGTCCAGGCCGATGCCGCGGGCATTGGCCCAGTCGATCCAGGTCTGGAAGAGGCTGACGTCGTATTCGTCGCGGTCGACCTTGCGGTCGCCTTTTTCGGCGTGGACCGCGTGGAGCGAGACCTTCATCGTGCCGGGAATGAGGGCGAGGGCGACGTCGATATCGCTGCGCAGCTCGTCCGCCGTGCGGGCGCGGCCGGGATAGTTGCCGGTGGCCTGAATGCCGCCGGTCAGCGCTTCGGCACCCTCAAAACCGAGCAGGTCGTCGCCCTGCCAGCTGTGCATGGAGATGGGGATGGCGTCGATGGCGGCCATGGCGCGGTCCGCGTCGACACCGTGGGCCGCATAGACCTCTTTGGCCAGCTCATAACGTTTGGTAATCAGAGTATCGTTCATATGGGAATTCCTTTCTGCTGCGCCGCGCAGGTTGCACGGGATGGCACAAAAATTTAGTAAAATTCAGATACAATTTAAGGATAACAGGAGGAAATCAAAAAGTCAATGGCCATTTCCAACGGATTTTCCGTTGGGATTTGTCTGTAGTGAACAAATTTTAGTAAAATTTTCGAAATCGCTTGCGTCCGCTTTCTCCGCTGTGCTATACTGAGGCGGACAAACGCAAAGCAGGAGGCAGGAGCATGATGAAGCTGAAGGAGATTGCGGCCCAGGCGGGCGTATCGCCATCAACGGTCTCGCTGGTGATCCACCGGCGGCCCGGCGTCAGCGCGGCCAAGCGCGAGGAGATCCTGCAGCTTCTGCTTGAAAACGGCTATGATGCAGCGCAGGGCCCGGCCTGGCAGTCCGGCGCGGAGCGCGCCATCCGCTTTATCAAATGCAAGCGGCACGCCAAGCTGGTGGACGGCAACCCAGGCTTTATCAACATGATCATCGACGCCGTGGGCCTCGAATGCCGGCGGCAGGGCTATGAGCTGCTGATTACAACCTGCACCGCTTCCGGTCTGCCGGAGATGCTCCAGAGCGTTCGCGCGGAACAGTGCGCGGGAATTTTGCTGCTCGGCACCGAACTGACCGAGGAGGATCTGTGCGCGCTGCCGAAGCTGCCCGTGCCGCTCGTTCTGCTCGACAATGCGCCGACCCTGACGCCGATCAACTGCATCACGATGGACAACCGCGCCGCTATGCTGCAATCGGCTGCCTATCTTCGAAGCCTTGGCCACAGCGAGATCGGATTTTTGGCCAACGCCCTGCCCTCCAGCAACTGCCTTGCCCGGGAAGCGGCCTATCGCGAGGCCATGGAGCAGGCCGGGGCGGCGGCGCAGATCTATCGCGTGGCCCCCACGCCGGACGGGGCATACAAAGCCGTGCGCGGCCTTCTGGCCGAGGGCGTGCGTTTCCCCTCGGCGCTGCTGGCCAACAACGACAGCATCGCCCTCGGGGCCATCAAGGCCCTGCGCGAGGCGGGGCTGCGGATTCCGCAGGACGTGTCGGTCATCGGGTTTGACAACATCCCGCTCTCCGGCATCACCGATCCGCCGCTGAGCACCATGGAAGTGCCCTGCAAGGAAATGGGTATCTGGGCCACGCGGCTGCTGTGCGATTGCATCCAGTATCCGTTCGCGGCTGCTGTAAAGATGCAGATCTGCACCCGGCTGCTCCCGCGCGGGAGCACCGCGCCGCGCAAAAAAGATGATATTTCCGGCGGAAAAATCCGTCTCTAAGGAGGAAATTAACTATGAAATGGTATATTCCGGACTGTTTTTGGCCCATGAAAGATCAGGGCGACTATCTCGGCCACGAGGCCATCAGCATTCTCAACACCGGGGCGCAGGCCGTCACGGCCAGGATGACGGTCTATTTTGAGGATCGGGAGAAGATGGACGGCTTTTTGCTGGAAATCCCGGCGGAGCGCACCATCCATTTCCACACCTACAAGCTCAAAAATCAGGCCGGGCAGTCGATCCCGCGCGGCGTCGGCTATGCCGCTGTGGTGGAATGCGAGGCGCCGATCGTCGTGCAGTATACGCGCGTGGATGTGACGCAGCCCGCACTCGCCATCGCCACCACCATGGCCGCCGCCATCTAGGGTATATCCATATCAAAATCGGAAAGGAAGATCCTCATGCTTGAATCACTGAAACAGGAAGTTTTGGAGGCCAACCTGCTTTTGCCGAAATACGGCCTCATCACCTTTACATGGGGCAATGTCTCCGCCATCGACCGCGCAAGCGGCCTCGTTGTCATCAAGCCCTCCGGCGTGCCGTATGATGGCATGACGGCGGAGGATATGGTGGTCGTCGATCTGGAGGGGAAGGTCGTCGAGGGCAAGTGGAAGCCGTCGAGCGATACGCCGACGCATCTGGTGCTCTACAAGGCCTTCCCGGAATGCGGCGGCGTTGTGCACACGCATTCGCGCTGGGCGACGAGCTTTGCGCAGGCGGGCGTCGGCATCCAGCCGCTCGGCACGACGCAGGGCGACTATTTCTACGGCGAGATCCCCTGCACGCGCGAGATGACCCCGGCGGAAATCGCAGGGGAATATGAAAAGGAAACCGGAAACGTCATCGTGGAGACTTTCCAAGGCAAGGATCCGGTGGCCATCCCCGCCGTCCTCGTCCACAGCCACGGCCCCTTCACCTGGGGCAAGGACGCACACGAGGCCGTGCACAATGCGGTTGTGCTGGAAGAGGTCGCCTTTATGAACTTCCATGCCCTGCAGCTCAACCCCGCTCAGACGCGGATGCAGCAGGAGCTGCTCGACAAACACTATCTGCGCAAGCACGGCAAAAATGCCTACTACGGCCAGGGCTGAGCGCCAGGCATAAAAATCCCGCGCACCGGTTTCGGTGCGCGGGAAATTTTTTATTTGCAGATGTAGTTCCAGAGACCGCAGATCAGGTAATAGCCCGCGACCGCGCCCTGGTCGACCGTGCCTGCGGCAGCCGCCGCGTGCACCGCCGCCTTGCCATACTTCGGGGCCATATCCTTCGTGGCCTCGAGACCGGCGGCTGCGCCTTGCTTGGCCGCCTCGATCACGGCGGCAAGATCCGCGCCGCTCTCTGCGGCAGCCGCAGCCTTTTCCGCGCCGGGCAGAACGGAATCGAGGATTGTGCGCTCACCGGGCTGGCATTTGCCGCGCTTTTGAATGCCCGCAGCAAAGGCTGTGAGCAGCTGCGCGAGGCCCTGCGCCGTAATTTCCTGCGCGCCCTTGAGGGCCTTGCCGGCCTCCATCAGGCCGCTGGCCATCAAAAAGCCCATCGTGGACGGGGAGACGCTGGACATGGTCATGCTGCCCTTGACCAGGAGCTTGCCGACATCGCCGCCCGCGCTCTCCGCCGCAGCCTTCATGGCCTCCGGCAGGGCGCCGTAGCCCTTGCTCATGGTGAGGCCCAGGTCGCCGTCGCCGAGGCGGGCGTCCATCTCGCAAAGCTCTTCTTTCTTTTCCTGAAACAGCGTGCCGACCGATTCAAACAGGACCGGAATGTCTGCAAAGGGGATTGTCTGCATGGTGATTTCCTCCTTACTTCTGGCAGATGAACGGGGTGCAGACCGGGTAGGCCAGATAGCCCTTGAGCGTCTCATCCAGCTTGCAGAGCGAGATGGAAGCGCCGGCCATCTCCATAGACGTGGCATATTCACCGACAATGGTCTTGGCGACCTTGATCCCCTTGGCCGCAAGCAGCTCGGTCACGTCGTTGGAGAGGATGTAGAGCTCCTCGACCGAGGTCGCGCCGAGGCCGTTGATGAGCAGGGCAACCTCTTCGCCCTCTGCCACCGGCATATCGCCGAGCAGGGTGGCCAGCGATTCTTCCGCAATTTCACGGGAGGGCTTGATCGGGCCATTCCAGACGCCGGGCTCGCCGTGGATACCCATGCCCATGGCCATCTCGTTTTCGCCGAGCGTGAAGTTCGGGTGGCCGATCTCAGGGATGACGCAGGGCGTCAGCGCGAAACCGACGGTGCGGGTATTGTCCTTGGCCAGCTGCGCCGCGGCGAGCACTTCGTCGAGCGTGCCGCCCTGGGCCGCCTTCGCGCCGGCTGCCTTATACATGAAGTAGATGCCGGCCACGCCGCGGCGGACGGCAGGATCCTTGCTGGAGTTGACATCGTCCGCGCCGACGATGCTCTTGCAGACGATATCGTCCATCTCGCAGAGCTCGGTGGCCATGTCGAAGGTCATGATGTCGCCGGTGTAGTTGCCGTAGAGATAGAGGACGCCGGCGCCCGCTTCGACTTCCTTGGTGATGTTATAGATCTGCTCCGGAGACGGGGACTGGAATACACCGCCGACGCCGCAGCCATCGATCAGGCCTTCGCCGACATAGCCGAGGAAGAGGGGCAGGTGGCCCGTGCCGCCGCCGGTGATGATGGCGACCTTGCCGGGCTTCTTTTCCGCGATGCAGCAGCAGCGCCGATCGCCAGCCGCATATTTCAGCTGGTCGGGATGGGCGGAGTAGATGCCCTTGAGCATCTCATCGACGTAGTTTTCCGGGCAGTTCATGATTTTTTTCATAGGTATCGTCCTTTCTTCCAGGCCGCACGGTCGGCGCGGCAGTTCGGATTTGATTGTGTATTCAATTATACTGCTTTTCCAGCAGTGCGTCAATTTCTTTGCGCTGCGGCATGGCCGGGGCCGTGCCTGGTTTTGTGACCGAGAGCGCCGCGGCGGCATTGCCGAAGTGCACAGCGGAAAACAGATCCTTTCCCTCCGCGAGGGCCGTGACGAAGGCGCCGTTGAAGGCGTCGCCCGCGCCGGTCGTGTCGACGGCCTGGACGCGCAGCGCCGGAACCATCCGGCCCTCCGTCCCGTCGGTGGCATAGACGCCCTGGCAGCCGAGCGTGATCACGGCGTTTTGTACGCCCTGGTGCAAAAACCACTCCGCTGCCTGCACAGCCGTGGCCGGGTCGGTCACCGGGATGCCGGTCAGCTCGCTGGCCTCGGTTTCGTTGGGCGTGACGCAGAACACACCGCGGTAGAGCGACGCATCCACCGCCCGGGCGGGCGCCGGATTCCAGACTGTGCGGCAGCCGCGCGCGTTTGCCCGGCGCAGCAGGGCCTCCACAGCATCGGCATTGATCTCGTTCTGCACCAGAAGGTAGTCTGCCTGTTGAAGGATGGGGTCGGCCTTGGCCAGATCTTCCGGGGAGATGGTTCCGTTTGCGCCGAGAATGACCATAATCTCGTTTTGGGCGCTCTGCTCGTCGACGAGGATGAGCGCCGTGCCGGTTTCCATGCCGGGTGCGGTCAGGAGGCCCTCGGTGCGCATGCCCTCGGCGGTATAGAAGTCGCGCGCGAACTGCGCAAAGACGTCGTCGCCGAGCTTTGCCACCATCGTCACGTCCGCTCCGGCCCGGTGGGCCGCGACGGCCTGATTGGAGCCCTTGCCGCCCGCGCCGGAGCGGAAGCTGCGGCCAAAGACGGTCTGCCCGGGCACGGGAAGGCGCGCGGCGCGGCCCGTGAGGTCTGTGACATAGCTGCCGCAGACTACAATTTTCTTCATGGCATATTTCTCCCTTCGGAAGCCTGCTTTGCCCCGGCGCGCGGCGAGACGACGAGCACCAGGATCGCCATTGCCGCACAGCAGCCGAGGCCAAACAGGAAGATAGAACCGTAGTGCCCCGTCCAGGACAGCAGGCCGCTCAAAATGAGATAACCGAACGAGGCCAGGCAGTTCATCACGAGGCTGATATAGGTATAGATGCGCGCGTAGCCGTCCTCGCCGAAGACCTCGAGCGTCCAGGCCGGGAGCAGCACAATCGTAATCGCCATCGGCACGCCCAAAAGTGCCGCCCCGGTATACAGGCCGGCCACGCGGCCCGTCAGAAGCAGGGCGAAGCCGAGGGCGACGAGGCCCGTGCCGAGCAGGAGGGCGCGTCTGGCGTGCAGCCGGTCATGCGCCAGGCCGAGCAGGAGCTTGCCGGCGATGCTGCCGAGCATGGCGACCACCGTGAGATTGCCGGCCTGCTCGGTGGAAAAGCCGGCATCCAGCCCGACCTCGGCCATGAGCTGGTTGACGCAGGACAAAAAGCCCGCCAGCGCCGCAAAGGCAAGCATCCGCCAGAACACCGGCCCGCGCAGCGCGCGGCGCAGGGCGTCAGACGATGCCGTGTTCCGGCCAGGGGCAGGAGCAAGCTTCCGCTCCGGCGCGTCCGCCGGCGCAAGACGCACGACAAAGCAGCAAAACGGCACCGTCAGCACCGTGAGCGCGGCGGCCAGGAACAGATAACCCGCCCGCCAGCCATACGCGGCCAGAATCCGGCTGACCACAAAATTGGCGCCCGCGCCGACGAAGCCGGAGGCCGTGCCGACCAGGCCCAGAACAAATCCGCGCCCCTTTTGAAACCAGTTTTTCACCAGGAGCGGGAGCGTCAGCGGAACGAGGAAGGAATAGCAGACGCCCTGCACCGCGCTGGCTGCGTACCACTGCCAGGGCGCCGTAAAGAAGGCCTGCGCCAGCTCCGCCAGGCAGATTGCGACGGCGCTCACGCCCATAAGCCGCCGGATGGGGCTGCGCTCGAGGCAGCGCGCGACCAGCGGCATGGCTGCCATGGACGCGAGACCGAAGACGGCAAGCGGGCCGGTAAACGCGGAGAGCGGGGCGGAGAATTCCTCCGTCAGGCTGTGAAAAAACAGGCCGCGACAGTTTTGCACGATGCCGAGTCCGCCGCCCTGCACGCAAAAGCAGGCCAGCGCAATCAGCCAGGCATAGGGCAGCGGCCGTTTGCCTTCCGTTTTGTTCATTCGGACACCGGGATCTTCACGACGATCTTTTCCACGGCCGTCGGGGTCTTTCCGTCGGGGTGGAGCGAGGGCTTGTGGTATTCGCCCGGCAGATAGAGCGCAAACGTGCCGGCCGTGAGGTTGGAGACGGTGTCGACATGGCCGTCGCAGAACAGGCCGATATCGGCCTCCTCGCGGAACGGCTCTGCCGCCTCCAGCGGCCCGGCGCTGCCTAAAATCATCTCTTCGCCGCGGACGAGATACTGGATATCGGCGAACTTGCGGTGCATCTCATAGCGCGCGGTTTCTGGGTCGCGCGTGTCGTAGCGCTGGATCATATAGTACATCCCGTCTTCCAGCGGATAGCGTCCTTTCGGCTGGCCGGTGATATCTGCCTGCTTTAAAAACGCGACCGCCTTGCGGTAGCGCCGTTCAAATTCCTCGGAGCAGTTCAGCTCCTTCAGAGTCTCAAAACGCATGGTTATCCTCCTCCTGATGAAAAAGCCGCCCGCCTGCCCGAATGCAGGCGGGCAGCTCTTTTTGGGTCATTTCTTTGGCTGCGCGAGGGTTATTACTTTTTGCACATCTCAATGACGCCGTTCTGACAGACGCTGGAGCACAGGCCGCAGCCGTCGCACTTGTCCGGGTCGATCACAGGACCGTTTTCGGTGTAGGTGATGGCGTCGTAGATACAGACCGGCTTGCACTGCGCGCACTTTTTGCACTTGGAAAGATCGGGCTTCGCGAAATAGCGCGTCACACGGTCGTATTCTTCCATCTGCTTGAAGTTGCGGCTGGCCTCGCCGATGATGGAGCTGAGGTTTTCAATGCCCTTGCGGCCCATATACTCCTCGAGCTGCTGCAGCATCGTGCGGACGTAATCATAGCCCTTGAGATACATCACCGCGCCGACCTGAACGCTGTTTGCACCGGCGAGCAGGCACTTGACCACTTCTTCGCCCGTGGTCGCGCCGCCGGTGGCGCTGATGGTGGTGGTCTTGCGGATCTGCGGGTAGGTGACGATGATCCAGCGCAGGACCATGTTCAGCGCCCATGCGCCGCCGTGGCCGGCAACGCCGCCATGGAGCACCGGTGCCATAGTATCGACATCAATGTCGATACCGGTGGTGCGGTTGATCATGGTCAGGCCGTCGGCGCCCGCCTCGTCGAGGCATTTTGCCGTGTAGAGCACGTTGGCAACCTGAGCCGTCATCTTCGGGATGACGGGAATCTTCACCTTCTCCTTGCAGCTCTTGAGCGCCGCGATGGAAAGGCTGTGGTTATCGTTGCTGGGATCGCGGACAAGCAGGCCGGAGGGGCAGGAGGGGACGATCTCGATGGCGTCTGCACCCGCCTGCTCGCAGGCTACGGCATATTCCGCCCAGCTCTCGGGCTTGATGCAGTTGATGCTGGCAATAATGGGGATGGAACAGCGGCGTTTCGACTGAAACACCGTCTCGACATAGTCATCGAGATCGCCATGATAGGCCTGCTCATAGCTGTAAAACGTTGTGGAACGGAAACCAGGGCAGCCGCTGCGGATGACCTTGAAACGAGGGAACGGGTTATACCGCATGATCTCTTCTTCCTGCACGGACTTGAGCACGACGCCGGAATATCCGCTCTCTTCGCACTTGACTGCCTGCTGCCAGTCGCGGGTCGCGCCGGTGGATGCCGCAAGGATCGGATGGGCCAGCTTAATGCCGGCATAATCGACTTCCATATTCTTCATAAGTGTTTTCCTTTCCCTTTCAAAATTTCGGTTGCGCCTCAGCCCAGCTCCTGCAGAATCTTACGGATGTGGTCCGCGCCGCGCTTCATGCCGTCATGGGCTTCGGGCAGATCCTGCGGCTGCCATCTTCTCTCATACTCCAGGGAAATCCAGCCGTCATAGCCGATGCCCTTGAGCGTCTTGAGGATGCCGGGCCAGTCGAGAATGCCGTCGCCGGGAACGCGGGAGTAGACCGTGCGGTCTTCTTCGTTGACATGGGAAACCATGGTGAACTTCGGCTTCCGGGGCACGCCGCCGCGATAGACGAGATCCTTGCAGTGGACATAGAAGATCTTATCCTTCTGCAGCGCGATGGCCTCGGGATACTCTTCCGCCGGGAAGAAGGCGATGTTCGCCTGATCGTAGAGGACGCCGACGTTCGGATGGTCAATGGCTTCCATGACCTTCGCGGTGGTATGGGCATCGGTCGTCATGGTGCCGAAGTGGTTCTCGAGGCAGAGCTTGACGCCGAAGGGCTTGCAGTAATCGCCGCACTCGCGCATGGATTTGACCAGCTGCGCCAGCTTCTTGCCGTCGGGATCGGTCTCGCCGTCGACGAGCTTGCCGCCGTAGATGCGGACGAAACCGGCGCCGAGGATGACGGCCATGTCGACCACACGGCGCAGCTGCGCGCAGGCCTCTTCCCGCTCGGCCTCATCGAGGCTGTTGTAAAGGTTCATGTAAGGCGTGACGCCGGAGACCTTCAGGCCGACTTCGTCGCACTTGGCGCGAACCTGCTTCACATAGTCCATGGACGCATCCAGGGGGATGGCGCACTGATAGCCATCCTGCTGAATGATGATCTCGATACCGTCCAGGCCGATTTCCTTGAACATCTCAATGGCTTCGAACAGGGTGTACTCCGGAGCACCCATCGTATGACCGGCAATTCTCATCATATCAGTCATGCCCCCAATCCTTGGTCATGTCGGGCAGTCCGGCGGACTGCAGGATGCGGTTCATCAGCTGCATGGACTTCAGCGCGTCTTCGGCGCTCGTCAGCGGCTTTTCTCTCGTGCGGCAGCAATCGATGAAGTGGCGGTCGCAGGGACGGAAGCCGATGGTATCCAGATAATTCGCCCAGCCCTTGGCCAGCGGCGTGGAGTTGCGGACTTCTTCATACTCGTGACGGACAATGGTCAGGCGGTCCGGAGACTCGACGATGACAGTCTTGCCATCGCCGAACATCTCGACGCGCTCATACCACTGGCCGGCCTCGCGGCTCGCGCCAAGCAGGGCCTGGGAGCCGTTTTCGAAGACCAGCTGCGCGGTGCAGAGATCCTCATAGAACGGATCGGTGTAGGACGCTCTTGCGGTGACTTCCGCGCACTCGCCGAGGATGTAGCGCAGCATATCGACCATATGGATGGAGTTTTCCAGCGTCGCGCGGTATTCCTTGAATTCACGGCACTTGTGCGCCAGAACATAATGCGGAGCCTTGTCCTTGAACTCGGCCATGCCGCGCTGGAAGACCGGGGAATAGCGGCGGTTGAAGGCGACCATGACGATCTGCCCGGAGTTTTTGGAGGCGTCGGCGAGCATCTCGCACTCGGCCATGGTGCTGGCGAGGGGCTTTTCGACGAGGACGTCGAGCTTGGCGTCGAGCATCGGAATGAGGTACTCTTTGCGGATGGTCTTCGGCGTCAGAAGGACGGCGGCGTCCAGGCCCTGATCCATGAGCTCGTCGAAGCTGTGGACGACGACCTTCTCGCAGCCGAACTGCTTGCAGGTCTCAACGGTCTTGTCATAATCTCTGCTGTAAACGGCAGCAATCTCCACATCCGGGAAGGACGTGAGGGTCGGGAAATGGGCCGACTTTGCGATGGAGCCGGCGCCGACAATGCCAATGCGAAGTTTTTTCTGGTTTTCCATGATGTGTCTCCTTTTATTTTCCGAGGTATGCCTTTTTGATCGATTCGTCCTTGCGCAGCTGCTCCGAAGGTCCTTCCGCGCTCACCTTGCCCGTTTCGAGGACGTAGGTGTAATCGGAAATGGCCATCGCCTTGCTGGCGTTTTGTTCCACAAGCAGGACGGTAATACCCTGTGAATTGATGGTACGGATGATGTCAAAGACCTGTGACACGATGATCGGCGCAAGGCCGAGCGAAGGCTCGTCGAGCAGAAGGATCTTCGGCTCGGCCATCAGGCCGCGGGCGATGGCAAGCATCTGCTGCTCGCCGCCGGAGAGCGTGCCGGCCATCTGATCCCGGCGCGTGCCGAGGATGGGGAACAGGTCGTACATGTCGGGCAGCTTCTTTTTGGCCTTGTCCGCGGGGATGCGGCAGCCACCCATGATGAGGTTTTCCGTCACAGTCAGGCCGGGGAAGACGCGGCGGCCTTCCGGGCACTGGATGATGCCGCGGTGCACCACGCGGTGCGCCTGAGCCGGCAGGGGCTGGCCTTCGAGGGTGAAGGTGCCCTTTTCGCGCTTGACAACGCCGCTGATGGCGTTCATCAGCGTGCTTTTGCCGGCGCCGTTCGAGCCGATGATCGACACGATCGTCCCCTTCTCCACGCGAATGGAAACATCCTGCAGGGCGGAAATATGGCCATAGCTCACATACAGATGGTCAACTTCAAAATAGCTCATGCCTGATCCTCCTCTTCGCCGAGATAGGCCTTGATGACCTCGGGGTCGTTGACGACCTTCTCCGGCAGGCCCTCGGTCAGGAGGTCGCCGAAGTTGATGACATAGATGTACTCAGAGAGCTCATTGACCACGCGCATGCGGTGCTCGATGAACAGGATGCCGAAGCCGTAGTGCTCCCGCAGCTTTTTGATGAGCTCGATAAAATCGTCGATCTCGCTCGGGTTCAGGCCGGCGGCCGGCTCGTCGAGCATCAAAAGCTCCGGCTCGTTGACGATGGCGCGCGCCAGCTCGACACGGCGCTGCAGGCCGTAGGCGAGGTTGAACGGGCTCTCATCCTTGTACTGCTCCAGGCCGACCATTTTCAGCACCCCGAGCGCCTTCTCGCGGTTGGCCCGTTCGCACTTGACCTTGGACGGCGCGCGAAGCAGCGCGGAGGCCAGGTTATAATGCGTGACGGGGTCGAGCGCGGTCATCACGTTTTCGAGCACCGTCAGGCCCTTGAACAGGCGGATGTTCTGGAACGTTCTGGAGATGCCGAGACGCGCGATCTTATACTGCGGCATCTTGCTGAGCGACTGGCCGTTGAAGAGGATCTCGCCGGAGTCGATGGGATAAATGCCGGAGATCAGGTTCAGAACCGTCGTTTTGCCGGCGCCGTTCGGGCCGATGATGCCGACGATGTGGCCCTTGTCCAGCTTCAGGGAGACGTCCTTGACCGCCTGGACGCCGCCAAAGGATTTTTTGATATGATTGATTTCAAGAAGCATTTATTTCACCTCTTTGCCGTTTGCGCCCGACTTTTTGAGCTTGGCCGGGATGGATGCGATCGCCTTGCCGATCTTGCGGAACGTCTTGCCGTCCAACTCGGTTTCGCCCATGAGGCCCTGCGGACGGAAGTTGACGATCAGAAGGACGATGACCGCATAGATGACGGTTCTCCATTCGGCGGAGAAGCGGAAGATCTCCGGAATCATCGTCAGTACAAGGCCTGCCAGCACGGAGCCGGTCAGGGAGTTGACGCCGCCGAAGTAGACCATGATGATCCACATGGAGGACTGATCCCAGCCGAAGGAAGCGGAGTCAAGATAGGACGTGGTATGAACGTAGAGGCAGCCCGCGAAGGAAGAAATCGCACAGGCCAGCACGAACACGGTCAGCTTCGTCCGGGCGACGTTGATGCCCATGGAGGCCGCGGCGAGTTCATCGACCTTGATGGCGATGCACTGCCGGCCGAAGCGGGATTTTTTCAGCTGCCAGATGATGGCGATGATGAACACCAGGGAGATGACGATCATCAACTTTGTGGTGTAGCGCGGAATCGCGGTGAGGCCCAGCGCGCCGCCGGTAATGGAGGCCGCGTTGTTCAGCACAGCGACGAGCGCCTGGCTGAAGCCCAGGGAGACAACCGCGACATAGTCACGGCGCAGCCGGATGACCGGAATGCCAACCAGGAAGCCCAGGATGGCGCCGGCCAGGATGGCCGCCGGGATCGTCGCCCAGATTGGCCAGCCGAGAAACTTCGAGAGCATGCCGGCCGTGTAGCCGCCGACGGCCATAAACGCCGCCTGGCCCAGAGAGAACATCCCGGTCAGGCCGGTGATGACATATACGCCGAGCATGCCGATGACGACAATCGCCGCATTGTTGATGAGGTAAGTCAGATAATAATTCAGCATTCTTCGTCCTCCGTCACGCCTTGTCCGAGGTGAAGTTGCCCGCCAGACCGTTGGGGAAGAGCACCAGGAAGATCATCATGAAGATGAACGATCCCAGCGGCTGCAGGGCCGAGCCAATCCACGCGGTCAGGAAGGTCTCCACAACACCGAGCATGATCGCCGCGTAGAGTGCGCCGTTCAGGCTGCCGAGGCCGCCGATAACGGCGACCATGAAGGCCTTGGTGGTGTAAGTACTGCCGAGCGTCGGGGAGAGGATCGTTCGAATACCGACAAACACGCCGGCAATACCAGCCAGAGCGCCGGCAATGAAGAACGTGCTGAGCACGATCAGGTTCACATTCATACCCATGAGGCTGGTCGCACGCGGATCCATCGAAAGGGCACGCACAGCGATGCCAAGTCTGGTTTTTTTCAGGATCAGAACGAGCGCTGCAATGCAGACTGCCGCAACAGCCAGCATGATGACGTCCGCCATATCGATGCTCAGACCGCCCAGGGTCACATAACGGTTCATATTTTCAAAGAAATCCGGGTAGGAATAGAAAATTCCGCCGAATCGGATTGCCACAAGGTTTTGCAGCAAGAGGCCCATTGTAATGGCCGAGACAAAGAGCAGCAGAAGCTGGTTGCTCTTGGTGCGGATCCGGTGGAAGCTGATCAGCTCCACGAGGATGTTCAAAACGCCGCCGATCAGCGCGGAGGCGACCAGGGTCAGAAACAGGTTTGCGCCGAACAGGTTCGTACAGAGCATACCGGCATAGGCCGCGAAAACCATCGTTCCGCCATGGGCGAAGTTGGAGAATTTCAGGATACTGAAAATCAGAGCCCAGCCGACGGCGATCGTGGCATAGACGGCACCGGTGGAGATGCCGTTAATCAATAGTTGCAAAAAATAGCTCATAGACTCATCCCTTTATACACGCCAATGTATTTGATCACAAGAGGCTGCTCTGCTTTACGCAAAGCAGCCTCTTTGCTGTTCAATCTTCGATAAAATTCCGCAAAAGCAGGACTCTTACTTCAGATAGTCCGGGGACCACACCTGATCGGCGACGGAGTATTCACCATCTTCGATCTCCATGATGCAGACTTCCAGGCCGAGCGGCATATGGTTCTCGGGGTTCATGCAGAAGTTGTCGGTGATCACGGTCTTGACGCCGGAGATGTTCTCGAGCGCGTCGCGGATGGCATTTCTGTCGATACTGCCGGCAGCCTGCGCAGCAGCAACGGTGATGAGGATCTGGTCATAGCCAAGAGCGGTCTTGATGGTCGCTTCCTGGTCGAAGGTCTCTCTGCACTTCTTGTCGAGCTCGATGAAGTTCTCGGTATCATAAGCCGTGTTGGACATGAAGTAGATGTGGCTTGCGGAGGCGTTGTCCGCGCAGAGGGAAGCAAACGGGGAGGAGTAGTCGAGGGAACCGGTCTGCGGAACTTCCCAGCCGAGCTGATGCTTCTGGTTGGTGGAGACCGTCAGGGGCTGCGTGGGGTTGGCGTTGAACAGGCCGTCGCAGCCGGCGTTCATGAGGTTGGTCAGCTGGGTCTTCATGTCGAGGTCAGCCTGGTTGTTGTATTCCACAACATAGTCGACGCCCATCTGATCCAGATAATCGAATGCCCACAGGGTCTGGGCAACGCAGTACGCATGGTCCTGCGCGATCAGGAAGCCGATCTTCTTGCAGCCGAGCTTCTCAACGAGGTAGGAAAGGCTCTGGATGCCGCTCTGTGCCGCGGACGGCTGCATCAGGAACATGTAGGGATTCAGGGAGTCGTAGTTCTCGCCGATCATGCAGCGCGGATCACCGAACTGGCCCAGGAACGGAACCTGAAGCTCATTGGTGGTATCGACGCAGGCCAGAGCGACGTTGGAGAGCGACGGGCCTTCGATGATGGCGACGTCGTCGACCGTGACGAGGCGGTTCATGGCGCTGATGGCTTCGTTCGGATCGGATTTGCAGTCATACGCGATGAGCTCGAGGGTGTAGGTGGTGTCGCCGATGACAACGCCGCCGGCGGCGTTGATGTCGTTGACAGCCAGCTTGTGGCCGTTGACGCCCGCGATGCCGAGGACGGAGCCGGAGCCGGTCAGGTCGTGGATGGCGCCGATCTTCAGAACGCCGGTCTTGCCGGTGCTGGCGGCATCATCGCTGGAGGTGTCTTCGCTGGTGGACGCATCGGAGCTGGTGTCAGCCTTGGTGTCCGACGCGGTGTTGTCAGCGGTCTGGGAGTCCTGCTTGGAAGTGCTGGAAGCACAGGCAACCATGGACAGGCACAGGACCACGGCAAGAAGGATCGCGATCAGTTTTTTCATGTTGGTTTCTCCTTTTTCATTCTGACCTCAGCACCGGCCGTTGCTCCGGCAGCTGAAATCGATTTCACTTATTATTTTACGGATGGCGCAAAAAATTGCAAGTCTCAATTAGCGACAAAGTTCCGTGTTGGCTTTTGTGAATTAGTCACAATTTTTCTCATTTCCACCTGTTTTTTTGTGCATCCACTTGAACTTTTTCCCTGCTTGGTTTAGAATGGGAGCGCTCAGATAGATGAGCGCTCCAATTCTAAACCGTTTTCAGTTTATGATTATAGTTAATTTCCGGCGTTTTTCCAACATTTTTTGATGTATTCCAAAGATTTTGCGGATTCTTCCTCGAAATTCTTGTAGAAAGTCGCCTCAATTGTCAAGATTCTTTGATAATTTGCCGCCGCAAGTGCTTCGAAATACGGCATATAATTGTAATCGTCTTCAGCCTGTGGGAATTTCCGGAGCGTTCCGCCCGGATAATCAATGTGTGCATGCAGGATTTCCGAGCGGTATGTGACGATGTCTTCAAAGGACTCGTTCAGCTTGACCATATGCCGCAGATCGCACATTGTATGGAAGTTGGGGCGGTCCACCTCCGGGATGAACTCCACGGCCTCACCGATGAAATTCAGGTAGTTGGAGTTGGCCGGACCAAGCGGTTCCAGCACCAGTAAAAGTCCGTTTTTCTCGAAGATATCGCAGATTTTCCGAACAAAATCGCGAACTCTGCGCTTCGCCGCCGGGACGTCTTCGCAGCCCTCCGGGATGCTGCGGCACTTGCCGGCGCCGAACGGAATCATTGTCGCGCCCAGCGCGCGTGCCCGCTCCACCGCAACCTCAATATGATGCAGCCAATACGCCTCATCAAAGTCCGGCGCATGGATCCGCACCGAAAGCGGAAGCAGCCCCGAGAAGACGTCAAAGCTCATGCCGCTGCGCTCCGCGCGCCGTTCGAGCAGCGAAAACTCCGGCTTTTCCATTAGAACGATTTCAGAAATATCAAGCTCTGCGGTATCAAATCCGGCAGCTGCGATCTGTTCGAGCTGTTTTTCATAGCCAAATGTACCAAATTTCATCTTGTTTTTCCTCCCTGTTTTGGATTTTACCATATTATATACGGTAGATCATATGAATTCAACAATATTTTTGAAGGAGAAATCGATTTATGAAAAAGATGTATGGTGTAATCACCGCCATGACGACGCCGTTCCGCCCGGACGGTGAGGTCGACATCCCCGCACTGGAAACCATGACGGAGTTCCTCATCCAGTCCGGTGTCAACTGCCTGTATCCCTGCGGCACCACGGGTGAGATGATGCTCATGACCCCGGAGCAACGCGAGGCCGTCGCCGAGTGCGTCGTCCGCAAGGCCGCCGGCCGCGTCATCGTCTTCATCCATGTCGGCGCTGTCCGTCAGGAGGAAACCATCCGTCTCGCCAAGCACGCCCACGCCATCGGCGCCGACGGCATCGGCGTTGTGACGCCCTCCTTCTTCGGCCTGACCGACCGCGAGCTGACCGAGTATTACTGCACCGTGGCCCACAGCATCCCCAGCGATTTCCCGATGTATCTCTACAACATTCCCCAGTGCTCCAGTAACGACCTCAAGCCCGCTGTCTGCGAGGCGGTCGCCCAGCGCTGCCCGAACGTGGTCGGCGTGAAATACAGCTTCTGCGACATGCACCGCACGCTGGACTATCTGCAGGTCCGCGGCGGCGACTTCTCTGTGCTTGTCGGCTTTGACCGTCTGCTTCTCCCGGCGCTCGAGATGGGCTGCGGCGGCGTCGTGTCCGGCGTTTCGTCCGTATTCCCGGAGCCGCTGGTCGAGATCTACCGCGCCTGGCAGGCCGGCGACAAGGAAGCCGCAAAGAAGGCCATGTGGATCTGCAATGACATCGTGGTCAAGCTGAAATCCGGCGCCCGCATGAGCATTTTCAAGGACGTCCAGACCCAGCGCGGCCTGCCCGGCGGCGAGATGAAGGCTCCGCTGCTCGGCGTTACCGAGGAAGAGCATGCGCAGCTGGCTGAGCTGTTCGCGCCCTATATCAAGCAGTATCCGCTGCCCAAGCTGTAAGCCTGAAACCACGGCGGAAGGCAAGCCTGCTTTGTCCCTCCGCCCCGCCTCCTGCCGCGCTTTGCGGCGGGAGGCGCAGGCAAAATTTTGATTTTTCCAAGATTTTTTTGGAAAACAGATTGACAAGACTGCTGAAAGTTCCCTAAAATAGTCTTTAGTATCATCATAGAGCTGGAGAAGACATGGATATTAAAACAATCGCCAAAATGGCGGACGTCTCACCTGCCACAGTATCGCGCGTGCTCAACGGCAAGCCGGTGACAGACGAAACATACCGGCGCGTCACTGCCGTTGTCAAGGAGACCGGTTATGTACCGAACGCTATGGGGCGAAATCTGCGCGTGCAGAAAACAAACAAGCTGCTGATTCTGGTGCCTACCATGCAAAACTCGTTTTACGCTGAAATGGTCAGCGCGTTTGAGCGGCGGGCCCGTTCTCTGGGGTATCTCACGCTGCTTGGTGTCACCAACCGAAACCCCGAACTTGAAAAGCAGTATCTTGATATGCTCTATACCAAGCAGGTCGATGGTCTGGCCAGCTTCATCCCCACGATCAGTAACAACGAGATCAACGATCTGGCCGCGCGCTACCCCTTTGTGGCGCTCTGCTGGCATGGCAGCATGGACATTGATGTCAACTATGTCTGCATTGACAACCTCCGCGCCTCCTACGATATGACAAAATATCTCATCTCCCTCGGCCATACGAAAATTGCCGCCATGAACGGCAACTATCCCGAGCGTCTCTATGAGCCGGAGCGCAAGGAGGGCTTCTTTGCCGCCATGCAGGAGGCCGGCCTTCCGGTTCCGAAGGAATACTACCAGATTTGCAACTACGACTTTACCGACGGCTATCAGGCCTGCAAGATCCTCATGGAGCTGCCAAATCCTCCGACTGCCATTTTCACCATGTCGGATGAACGTGCGGTCGGCTGCCTGCGTTACCTGCAGGAGCATCACCTCCAGGCCGGGCGGGACGTCGACATCGTCGGCTTCGATAATATCAGCATCTCCCGGATGACTTTCCCACAGATCACCACGGTTGCACAGCCCTGCTTTGAGATCGGCGACGAGGCCGCGAGCCTGCTCACCCGCCTGATTACCGACCGCACCCAGGCCAGCCGCGGCATTGTCCTGCGGCACAGCCTTGTTATCCGCGACACCACCCGCACTCCGCCGCTCGCCTGAGCGCGCTGCGTTTCTATTTTTTTCAAAAACCAGGCCGGGATCTGAATCGGATCTCGGCCTGGCTTATCTTTTTCCTTCGCATCAGGCGGCAGGTTTTGCGCGCAGCCCTTGCCGCTGCACAGGGCGGTCCGTTTTTTCTTCGAGCCAGGTCGCCCAGGGGCCGATACAAGCTGCCCGTCAGCACATCTCTCCATTCGCCGCCGCGGAGTCGCCGGAAAGGCGCTGTCCCCCTGCTCCTCCGGCGCCGTCCTGTTCGCTGAGCAGAAAGCGGGCAAAATTGCGCGCGGCATAGGTCAGCGTGTCCCAGTTTTTCCAGGTCAGCGCCACCGGGCGGCGAGGCGCATTTTGCAGCGGAACAACGGCCACTTGATGCTCAAATCCTACCGCGACCCGCTCATACAGGATTGAATTACCGAGCCCCTGCTGCACCATCGCAAGGATGGTATAGTCATCGTAGACGCGGAAGCGGACGTCCGGCGTCAGGTGCTCCGCCTGAAAGGCGCGCAGGACCGTGCTGAAGCCGCCCTCATCGAGCATCAAAAACGGCTCCGCCGCAAGATCGTGCAGGCTGATCTCCGGTGCATTTGCCAGCGGATGCTCCTTCGGCAGCACCGCCACCATACGATCCTCATAGAGCAGCCGGTGACCGGGCGGGAGGACAGCGTCGGGGTTCGTAAAGCCGAGGTCGATCTGTCCATCGTAGAGCCATTGGGCAATTTCGTCGTATTCGCTCTGGCGCATCACGAAGCGCACACCGGGATATTGCGCGGTAAAGGCCTTGATGCGCTGCGGCAGGTAGGTGCGGCTGACGCTGGTGAACGTGCCGAGGCGGATTTCGCTGTTTTCCAGCTGCAAAAGCTCCGTCCGTTTGCGGCCGAGCCGCGCCTCGGCTGCGGCGATCTCCTGAATATAGGGCAGATAGCCCTCCCCGTCGCGTGTGAGCGTCAGACGATGCGTTTCGCGGCTGATGAGTGTTGCGCCAAGCTCCTGCTCAAGCGCCTTGACAGCCTGGCTGACGGCGCTCTGCGAATAATTCAGCGCGGCGGCTGCAGCGGTGAAGCTCCCGCGCTCTACCACCGTGCAGAAGACAGCATATTTGGATATCATTAAAATCATCTCTTTTCCTTATGATTTTATTATAAAGATTCGCTTTGCTTATGTCAAGAAACGCGCTATAATCAGAGCACCAGTTTGGAAAAGGGTCGAGGAGAAGATGGATCGAACAAAATATTTACAGGGACTGCGCGACGGCATCCCGATTGGGCTGGGTTATCTGGCCGTCAGTTTCGGCATCGGCATCTCCTGCCACACGGCAGGGATCAGCGCGCCGCAGAGCTTTTTGATGAGCCTGCTGAGCAACGCCTCCGCCGGGGAATATGGCGGAATCACAGTCATCTCGGAGAACTCCGGGTTCTGGATGATGGTTCTCATGACGCTGATCATCAACGCGCGGTATTTGCTGATGAGCTGTGCACTGAGCCAGCGGCTTGCGCCGGAGACGCCGATGCTGCATCGGCTGCTGGTCGGATTTGATGTGACGGATGAGCTGTTTGGCATCGCCATTGCACAGCCGGGGTATCTGAACGTGTGGTACTTCTTTGGCGCCATTTGCGTGGCGATCCCGGCCTGGAGCATCGGGACGCTGATCGGGGCGCTGGCGGGCAGTCTGCTGCCGCAGTGGGCCATGAATGGCTTTTCGGTGATGCTCTATGGGATGTTCCTTGCGTTCATCGTGCCGGAGGGCAAGAAAAACCGCGTCGTGCTCGGCTGCATTGCAGTGAGTTTCGCCTGCAGCCTGCTTGCGGCGAAGCTGCTGCCGATGCTCTCGGAAGGGATGCGCATTTTACTTCTGACCATCGTCCTCTCCGCAGGCGCAGCAATCCTGTTCCCGCGCAGGGAGGACGGCACGCCGGAGAACCGCGCCGAAGCAAAAGAGGAGGCCGTATGAACACCTATCTTTATATCGCCGTCATGGCGGCCACGACGTATGCCATCCGTGTGCTGCCGCTGACGCTGATCCGCAAGCCCATCCGGAGCACGTTTTTGCGGTCGTTTCTCTACTATGTACCCTATGTGACGCTGTCGGTAATGACCTTCCCGGCCATTTTGAACGTGACGAGCTCGCCGCTGGCCGGAAGCGCCGCAATGGTGATCGGGCTGCTGGGGGCCTGGTTTGGACTGGGGCTGCTTCCGGTATCGCTGCTTTGCTGCGGCTCGGTGCTGATTCTGCAGGCCATTTTATAACGCAAGACAAAGCGCTGCCCGCCGGAGATTCCGGCGGGCGTGCTTGATCGTCCCTGCGGCAAACGGCGCAGGTGAAAACTGCCCCGGTGGGGGAGGCAGCGTTCCGGCACGGAGGACAGGCTGAGAGACGCGCGCCGGGCCGCACTCCTTTATGCCCGGAAAACCGCGGAACGCGATTGCGTTCCGCGGTCTTTGGTGCGGTGTCACTTTTGATGCTCGTGGCACTGGCCGTGCATGGCACAGTGTGCGCATCCGGCGCCGCAGGAGGATTTCCCGGCCTTCTTCTGCCGCAGCAGGTATCGGGTGATGAGGATCACAACGGCTAATAATACAAGAGAAATGAGGATGGTTCCGAGGTTCGCCGCGAACCAGTTCAGCATGAAAATCACTCCTTTTAAGAGGAAATGGAGGGGGAAGAATTATCTGGTCTTCAGCTTGGTCGCTTCCTGATACGGCTTGAAGAGCATGTAGATGATGCCGACAAGCAGAGCCAGGGCCACGATGAGGCCAAGGACGTTCAGGCTGCCGGTGAAGGCACCGCCGAACTGGTTGATCATCAGAGCGATGACATACGCGAAGCAGCACTGATAGCCGATGGCAAACCACGTCCACTTGGCGTTGTTCATCTCGCGCTTGATGGCGCCGATGGCCGCAAAGCACGGAGCGCAGAGCAGGTTGAAGACGAGGAAGGAATAACCGCTGATGCCGTTGAACGCCTGGCCGAGGGCCTGGTAAGCGGTCAGCTCGCCGCCGCCATAGAGGATGCCGAGCGTGCCGACGATGTTCTCCTTGGCGACAA
>USLX01000014.1 GCA_900555665.1 uncultured Eubacteriales bacterium
TTCAATCAAGCAGTTTTCTGAACTGATCAAGTTCAGAAAACTGGACAAAGCAGCGGGGCGAGGAGACTTTTTCGACACGCTGAAACGGAGCTGCCCACCCGGGCAGCTCCGTTTGCAAGAAGTGCGATGGAATCAATAGGCCGAGTTGATCCACTCGATGCCGTCGATCTGCAGCGTGAAGTACGGCGCAGACTGGAAGTAGGATTCGTGGAAGGCACCGTCGAAGACAGCCTCTTCGCTGTCGGCGGCGAAGTCACCGTCGGTATCGACTGCGAAGGCGTGGTCAATCGTCTTGCCGTCGACCGTGAACGTGGAGGTGTCGAAGACCTGGATGGAGCCGTCCTTCAGACCGGCTTCCACTTCGGCAAGCTTTTCCGCAGTGCCGGGGGCAGCGATGGCCTCGTTCAGCGGAGTCATGACGACTTCACCGTCCGCCATGCCATGGCACCAGTCCTGCTCAAGCTCGGTGCCGTTGACCACGCACTCGATGGCATGGACAAAATAGTTTGTCCAGTCGATGCGGGTGCCAATGATGGAGGCGTCGGGCGCGATGGAGATCATGTCGTTGTTATAGCCGGTGTGGTAGACGCCGCCAGCCTGGGCCGCGGTGGCCGGGGTGGTGTTGTCGGAGTGCTGGGAGATGACGATGCAGCCAAGGTCGATGAGTGCTTTGGCGGCGTCTGCTTCTGCGGTAGCGTCGGACCAGGAGCCGACGAACTGAACCTTCATGGTTGCGCTCGGGCAAACGCTGCGGGCGCCCAGATAGTAGGCGGTGAAGCCGGAGACAACTTCTGCGAAGGAGTAGGCGCCGACATAGCCGATGACAGCCTGATCCTCGGTGATCTCGCCGTCGTCGATGAGCTGCTGCATCTTCATGCCAGCGGCAACACCGGCGACATAGCGGCCTTCGTAGATGTTGGCGAATGCATTGTGGGTGTTGGCCAGATCGTCATACAAGCCGCCCTGGTTCGTCATACCAACGAACTGGATGTTGGGGTATTCGGCCGCGACCGTCAGCATGGCGGGCTCATGACCGTAGGAGTTGTTGAAGATGATCTCGCAGCCGTCTTCGGCCAGTTCTTCGTTGGCAACGGCAACGGGGTCGCCCTCGATGAGGTTCCACTTGATGACCCATTCCACGTTGATGCCTTCGGCCTTCAGCTTCTCGTCGGCAGCTTCTTTGCCGCGCATGAAGTTGTAGGTGTAGCCCTGGTCGTTTTCGTCGCCGATGAGGACGAGGCCGACCTTGATGGACTTGCCTTCGGCCGTTTCCGCGTCGGAGGTGTTGTCAGCGGCGTCGTCGGTCTTTTCCGTGGTGTCGGTTGTGTCGGCGGCAGGGGTATCGTTCTTGGCGGTGTCGTCCGTGGTCTTGGACGCGCAGGCAACCAGGGCGAATACCATCACAAGCGCCAGGAGCAAAGCGATGATCTTTTTCATTCTTTTGGTTCCTCCTAAAAAATTTTCAGGCAGCGGAATGCTGCCGTGCGGATTTCTTGGCTTTCGCCATTGTCAAATCCATGCCTCTATTTTACAGAACTTTTCTCTAAAAATCAATGCGTTTTTTCGGAATTTTTTAAGCATTTTTCAATAAAACAATGGGCGGAAGCTAAAAAATTTTTAGTATTTTTCACGGTTTGGTAATCTTCACTGAAAACGCCCCGGAAGAATTCGTACACTATGACGAGGAACTTCCTGCCCCGGCTGGGCGGAAAATGTGATATGATAAACAAAAGAGCGGCCGTTTTTGGCCGGATGATTATGCAAAGGAGCAACACAGACCTTGAAAGATTTTGTATTGAAGGGAAGCCTCTGTTACAGCACGGATGCGGAAACGCTGAATACCGTTGACGAGGGATATCTGGTCTGCGAGAACGGGCAGGTGGCGGGCGTGTTTCGGGCGCTTCCGGAGCGGTTTGTGACCCTGCCGCTGCTGGACTACACCGGCAAGCTCATCCTGCCCGGCATGACAGATCTGCACGTCCACGCGCCGCAGTTTGCCTTCCGCGGCCTCGGCATGGATCTTGAGCTGCTAGAATGGCTGAATACCTATACCTTCCCGGAGGAGGCAAAATATGCAGAGCTGGACTATGCCGACCGGGCCTATACCAGTTTTGCGGAGCACCTGAAGCGGAGCACCACGACACGCGCGGCTGTCTTCGCCACGATCCATCTGCCCGCCACAAGGCTGCTGATGGAAAAGCTGGAGGCATCGGGGCTCGTGACCTACGTCGGCAAGGTCAACATGAACCGCAACTGTCCGCCGTACCTCCGGGAACTGTCGACCAATCATTCCCTGCGCGACACCGAGCGCTGGATCCTCGACACCAAAGACGCCTTCCGGCGCACGAAGCCGATCCTTACGCCGCGCTTCATCCCGTCGTGCACAGACGATCTGATGTTCGGCCTTGCGCGGCTGCGCGAACGATACGACCTGCCGGTGCAGAGCCATCTGTCTGAAAACTACAGCGAAATCGACTGGATCCGTGAGCTGTGCCCCAAGAGCAAGTTCTATGGCGATGCCTACGACCAGTTCGGCCTGTTTGGCGGCGGCTATCCCTGCATCATGGCGCACTGCGTCCACTCCAGCGAGGCCGAGGAGGAGCGGATGCTGCAAAACGGCGTCTTTGTGGCGCACTCGCCGGAATCAAATATGAACCTCTCCTCCGGCGTTGCGCCGATCAGCCGCTATCTGAAGCACGGGCTGCATGTGGGCCTGGCCACAGACATCGCGGGCGGCAGTCACGAAAATCTGCTCCGCGCGATGGCACATGCCATTCAGGCCTCGAAGCTCCGCTGGAGACTGCTCGACCAGAGCGTTGCCCCGCTGAGCTTTGAACAGGCGTTTTATATTGCGACAATGGGCGGCGGCGAATTTTTCGGCAAGGTCGGCACATTTGCCGAGGGCTATGCGCTGGACGCGGTCGTGCTCGACGATGCGTTGCTCGACCATCCGCAGACCCTTTCCGTGCGCGACCGCGTGGAGCGGGCGGTTTATCTGGCGGATGAGCGCAATGTGACAGCCAAATTTGTTGCAGGAGAGCAGATTTTCTGACATTTCTGCCCTTCGAATTGTGCGGGAATGCCATTGTAATTTGACAGCTTCCTCATTATAATGATGCTTGCAAAAAATATTCCACGGAGGAACCTGTCCCAATGAAGAAACTGAACACCCGTCAAATCGCCCTGAACGGCATTGTCGCCGGCCTCTATGCGGCCATCACCATTTTGACCGCTTCATTTGCCTACGGCAACCTCCAGTTCCGCATTTCCGAAGCGCTGATGATGCTTCTGCTCTTCGAGCCGAGCCTGACCATCGGCCTGACCATTGGCTGCCTGATTGCCAACTTGTTCTCTACGGTCTCCGTGCTCGATATCGTCATCGGCACCGCCGCGACGCTGTTGGCCTGCCTGCTCACGACGCGGATCAAAAAGCCGTGGCTTGCGCCGCTGCCCACCATTCTGGTCAACGCCGTGATGGTCGGTGCGATGCTCTCGTGGCTCTATATGCCGTCCGAACAGTTCTGGAATGGGCTGCTCATCTTTGGCGGCGAGGTTGGCGCAGGCGAGGCTGCCGTACTCTATGTGCTTGGTATCCCGCTTTATTACGCGATGAAGAAAACAAATTTCATCGAAAAACTGCTGCACCCGAAACATTGAATTTCAAACAAGGGAGCTGAACCTATGAAATTGCTGCTCAAAGGCGGAACGGTCGTCTCCGCCGCCGGTTCCAAGGTCGCCGATCTGCTGATCGAGGACGAAAAAATTGTCCGCGTCGGTCAAAATCTCACAGATGCAGATGCATCCGTCGTTCCGATGGAGGGCAAGCTGCTCTTCCCCGGCTTCATCGACGCGCACACGCATTTCGATCTCGACGTCTGCAATACGACAACCGCCGACAACTTCGATACCGGCACGCGCAGCGCCCTGCGCGGCGGCACGACGATGGTCGTCGACTTTGCCTGCCCGAACAAGGGCGAGACGCTGCAGTACGGCCTCGACCTCTGGCACAAGAAGGCCGACGGCCGCTCGAGCTGCGATTACAGCTTCCACATGACCATCGACGACTGGAACGACGGCATCAAGGCTGAGATCCCGAAGATGTTTGAGCAGGGCGTTTCGTCATTCAAGATGTATATGACCTATCCGGCCATGATGATCGGCGACAAAGATCTGTTCTACGCCCTCGAGGAGCTGAAAAAATACGGCGGCATCGCCGGCGTCCATTGCGAGAACGCGGGCGTCATCGATGCGCTCATCGAGCAGCACAAGGCTGCGGGTGACGTGGGGCCGTCGGCGCATCCGCGCTGCCGCCCGAATCCGCTCGAAGCCGAGGCCGTGGCGCATCTGCTGCGCATCGCCGAGGTCGCGGATGTGCCGGTTGTGATCGTCCACCTGAGCACGAAGGAATCGCTTGCCGAGGTTGCCGCCGCCCGGGCCCGCGGCCAGAAGGTCTATGTCGAGACCTGCCCGCACTATCTGCTGCTGGACGACAGCCGCTATGACCAGCCCGACTATTCCGCCGCTGCCCGCTTTGTCTGCGCGCCGCCGCTGCGCAAGCGGGCCGACCAGTCCGCGCTCTGGGCTGCTCTGGCCGATGGCACGATCCAGACCGTCTCCACCGACCATTGCAGCTTCACCCTGAAGCAGAAGGATGCCGGAAAGGACGACTTCACCAAAATCCCCGGCGGTCTGCCCGGCGTGGAGACGCGCGGCATTCTGCTCTACTCCGAGGGCGTGGCCAAGGGCCGCATCACGGCAGAGAAGATGGCCGAGGTGCTCTCCGAAAACCCGGCGAAACTCTACGGTGCGTATCCGCGCAAAGGCATCCTCGCTGCGGGAAGCGACGCCGACATCGTCGTCATCGACCCGGCCAAGACCGGACGCATCACCGCGTCCGACCAGATCGCGAACGTCGACTATACTCCGTTCGAGGGTTTCCGGACCGAGGGCGTGATCGAACAGGTTTATCTGCGCGGGCAGCTCGCCGTCGACCATGGCGAGGTCCAGACCGGAAAGATCGGGCAATTTATCCCGCGCGGCGTGAATTCGCTGTAAGCATACAAGGAGTAAAATCCGCCGTCTGCGGAAGGCAGACGGCGGATTTGAGATTGTCAAAAAACTATAAAATGCAGTTCTGCAACAGAGCAGCGGGGATAGAGTGAAAGGGGCAAAAAGCCCCTTTCGCGTTCAATCAAGCAGTTTTCTGAACTTATCAAGTTCAGAAAACTGGACGGCAGCGGGGCGAAAAGACTTTTTCGACACGCTGAAATCCGCCGTCTGCGGAAGGCAGACGGCGGATTTGTGCGGAAAAGAGAACGATATGAAGAAATTGAATGTGGTCCGCCTCGGATTGCTCTTTGCAGGGTGTTTTCTCGGGGCGGGCTATGTCTCCGGGCAGGAGCTGCGGCAGTATTTCGTGGTCTACGGCGCCTGGGGCTATGTGGGGCTGTTTGTGGCGATTGCGCTGCTGTATGGATTTGGCGTGCTCTGCCTGCGCATGGCGCAGAAGACGGGGCTGACGGAGGTGGACGAACAGGTGCTGCCGTGGAAGGCACGGTGGCTGCATGTGCTTGTGATGCTGCTGGAGAGCCTGTTTTTGTTTGCGCTGGTGACAATTATGTGCGCAGGTGTCGGCGCGTTGGGTGCGCAGCTCTTCGGGCTGCCGCACTGGTTGGGCGGAGGGCTTTTCGCGGCGCTGGTGCTGGCCTGCGCACTGGCCGGGCTGCAGAGCATCGTGTCGGCGTTTTCCGTTTCCGTGCCGCTGCTGGTGCTGGCAACGCTGGGATTTGGCATTGCGGCGCTTTGCCAGGGCCGGCCAGCTATAGAAGCGGCGGATGCGTCGGGCGGAAACGCGCTGCTCGGCGGCTGGTTTTTCAGTGCGGTGAACTACGCATGCTACAATATCCTCTCCACGCTGGCCATTCTCGGCCCCTTCGGGCCGTATCTGCGCAGGCGCTCAACGGTCTACGCGGGGCTTGGACTGGGCGCGGCGCTGCTGGCGGTGATTGCGCTGAGTGTGATGCTCTCGCTCCAGACCTGGGGCGGCGCGCAGACGGCGGAGCTGCCGATGCTCTCTGCCGCGGCACAGCTCGGCATTGTGCCGATGTATCTCTATGCATTGCTGCTGTTTGCGGGGATGTTCGGCTCGGCGCTGTCCAACGCGGTGGCATTTGTGGGCTACTGCTGCGCGAAATTTCCGCCGGTTCGGCAGAGAAAGACTGCGTTTACCGTGCTGACCATCCTGCTGGCCTACCTCGCCAGTCTCTTCGGTTTCAGCGATCTGATCGGGACAGTTTATCCGGTGTTTGGGTATGCAAGTGCGGCGTTTTTGGCGTTTATGCTGCTGCATGCGGCAAAGCTGCGGCGTGCGGCGCGGCATTTGTGAAATCTTCATGAAGATCCGAGCGGCACGATTGAAAATGCGCAGCGGCTGTGGTAAAATCAAAAAATCAGCAAACTTTTTTGGAAATGAGGGAATGTTATGAACTGTAAGTATTGCGGCGCGGAGCTGGAAGCAGACGCGAAGTTCTGTCCGGAATGCGGCAAGGCGCAGACGGAAGAGGACGTCCCGTCCGCCGAGACCGCGGCCCCCGAGACCGCCGCGCCGGAGACAAAAGCGCCCGCTGAAGAGGCCGCGCAGGCCGAAGAGGCAGCTCCGCAGACCGACGAGGCCGCGGAAGCGGCTCCCGAAGCGAAGGAATCCCCGACGCAGGAGGCCCCGGCAGACAAACCGGAAAAGTCTGAAAAGAAGAAGACCGGCTGGCTGCTCGGCGGAGCGATCGCCGTGCTGGTCAT
Organism: uncultured Eubacteriales bacterium; assembly: GCA_900555665.1. GTDB lineage: Bacteria > Bacillota > Clostridia > Oscillospirales > Oscillospiraceae > CAG-170. Next base: position 6,796 of record USLX01000014.1, read on the forward strand.
TGTGATTGCGCTGTTGGTCGTGAAGATCGTGCGCGACAGCCAGATCAAAAACGTCGACACCGCCACGACCGAGGAGACGGTAGCCGATGCCAGCACCGACGCGGCAGATCCTGCTGACAAGCCGGACGACGCGCTGGATTCCTCCGGCGACGGCGAGAGCACCGAGATCCCGCTCAACGGCGTGAGCTATACCGTGCGCGAGAGCGAGCTGACGGATGAGGTGATGGACCGGGTGGTCGCGGTGTGCGGCGAGCTGCAGCTGACGAACCGGACGCTGCCGATCTACTACTGGCAGCAATACATGTCCTTTACCAATACCTATGGGATGTATCTGAGCTATCTGATGGACACCAGCCTTCCGCTCGACCAGCAAATGTATGACGAAGAGCATACCTGGCAGCAACAGTTTGTGGACGGTGCGCTGCGCATGTTCCAGTATCATGCGTCGATGGCACAGGAGGCCGAGGCAAACGGCTATGAGATGACGCAGACGGGCAAGGATCTGCTCGCATCGGTACCGGAGGAGCTGGAGAGCACGGCGAAGGGCTATGGCTTCGCGAGCGCGGACGAATATCTGAAGGCGTCCTATGGCCCGAGCGTGACGATGGATGAGTATCTGGAATTTTTGCGGATCTATCTGCTCGGCTCGGAATATCTGGATTCTCTGCTGGATACCGAAGCGCCGACGGACGAGCAGCTGAGCCAGTATTTTGATGACAACGCGGAGAGCTATGCCTCGAAGGGCATTGAAAAGATCGACAAGCCCATGGTGAACGTCCGCCACATCCTCATCAAGCCGGAAGCGGCGGAGGACGGCACGATTTCCGACGAGGCCTGGGCCGCGGCGGAGAAGACGGCCAATGATATCCTCGACCAGTGGCTTGCGGGGGAGAAGACCGAAGACTCCTTCGCCACGCTTGCCAATGAGGCCTCGTCTGATCCCGGCAGCAACACCAACGGCGGCCTCTATGAGGACGTGTATCCCGGCCAGATGGTCGAGACGTTCAACGACTGGTGCTTCGCCGATGGGCGCCAGGTGGGCGATTATGGCATCGTAAAGACGGATTACGGCTATCACGTCATGTTCTTCTCCGGCGTGGGCAGCGAAATCTATTGGCAGAAAACCGCGCGGGAGGACTATCTCAGCGAATGCTCGGCGGAGATTCAGGACGAGATTCTGGAGCGGTATCCCTGGGAGGCTTATCCGGAGCAGTCGGCGCTGGTCGATCTGATGTTCTCTGCCGACAACGAGGCTGCGGAGTAAAAAAAGGAGAGGCGGAAATGAAGCGACTTCTGTTTTTCGTGAACCCGAATGCCGGGCACACTGAGATCCGGAACAGCCTCATGCAGGTTCTTCAAATCTTTACCGCCGGAGGCTATGAGGTGACGGTTCATCCCACCGCAGGGCCGAAGGATCTGACGCGGCAGATTGTGCGGCGGGGCGCGGAATACGACCTCATCGTCTGCACAGGCGGCGACGGCACGCTCAACGAGGCCACAAGCGGGCTGATGCAATTGGAAAACCGGCCCCCGCTCGGTTATATCCCGGGCGGGACCGTCAATGATGTGGCGGCGTCGCTGGGCCTGGCCCGCGACCCTGTCATGGCGGCACAGGACATCGTACACGGCAAGCCCTTTGGCATTGACATCGGTTCATTCGGCGAAAACCGCTGGTTTGACTATGTGGCGGCGTTTGGATTGTTTACGAACGTCCCGTATGAGACGCCGCAGGCCGATAAGCGTATTTGGGGCCGGATGGCATACTTTTTCAACGGGGTGCAGGCGCTGGGCGAGGTTCGGCCCGTGCACGCATGCGTGAGCTGGGACGGAAAGACCGTGGAAGATGACATCCTCGACGGCCTGGTTTGCAGCACGACGTCGGTCGGCGGATTTAAGGCGGCAAAGACCGTCGGGGAGTACAGCATCAGCCTGAACGACGGGCTGCATGAGGTCGTGCTGGTCCGGGATATCAAAAATCTGGCCGACTTCAGCGTGGTGGCGGCAAAGCTGCTGCGGATGGATTTTTCCGACGAGAATTATTTCATTACCGGCCAGACCGGCAGCATCCACTTCACCTTCGAACGGCCCGTGGCTTGGACGCTGGACGGCGAGTTCGGCGGAAACGTGACGGAGGTGGACATCCGCAACCACAGCCGCGCAATTGAGGTGATTGTGCCACGATGAGGGAAGAAATGAAACTGCAGCTGCGCTTTGCGCAGCCGGAAGATGCGGCGGTGCTGCTGGAGATCTACCGCGAGTCGATTGACACCAGCATCACCTTCGAATATACGCTTCCGAGCGAGGCGGAATTTGCGGGGCGGATTGCGGAGATTTCTGCGTGCTACCCTTATCTGGTACTCTTTGTTGGCGGGCGGGCTGTGGCCTATGCCTATGCGCACCGCGCGCAGGAGCGGGCGGCCTACGGCTGGAACGCGGAGCTGTCAATCTACATTGCACGCGCCCATACCGGCCGCGGTCTTGGCCGCTTGCTCTATGAGACGCTGATGGAACTGCTGCGGATGCAGGGTGTGAAGACCGTCTACGGCGCGGTGACCAGCCCGAATCCGGCCAGCGAGGCGCTGCACGAGGCGCTGGGCTTCCACCGGGCAGCACTGTTTCGCGATGCGGGCTGGAAGAATGGCGCGTGGCACGACGTGATCTGGTTTGAGCGGGAAATTGCCCCGCACGCGGGTGCGCCGGAGCAGATTCTGCCGATCGGAGCGCTGCCGGAAGCGCAGGCGGTGCTCCGCCGGTGCGAAGCAAAGATCTCTGCGGAGTGAAATAAAAAGCGGACACAGAAGAGTTCTGTGTCCGCTTTTTTGTTGTGTTCAAATCAGGCCCTGGACCAGGATGATGAGGATCAGGATGGGAAGGATCCACTGGAAATAGAACTTCAGCTTGGGTGAGAACTTCAGACCCGTGCCGCGGTTGGCCTCGGCAAGATAGTTGTCGAAGCCCCAGCCCCATTTCGAGACGCAGAAGAGCAGATAGACCAGCGAACCGATCGGGAGCAGAAGGTTGCTGACGAGGAAGTCTTCGCTGTCGAGAATGTCGCGGCCGCCGATCAGGTGGACATTTGCCCAGAGGTTATAGCCGAAGACGCACGGCAGGCTCAGCACCAGAAGCAGGATGCCGTTGATCACGCTGGCCTTCTTCCGGCTCCAGCCGAAGGTGTCCATGCAGACAGCCAGGATGTTTTCAAACACGGCCAGCACCGTGGACAGGCTGGCAAAGATCATGAACAGGAAGAACAGCGTCCCCCAGAAGCGGCCGCCGGCCATGTTGACAAACACATTCGGCAGCGTCTGGAAGATGAGCGACGGGCCCTGGCCGGTCTCGATGCCGAAGGAGAAGCAGGCCGGGAAGATGATCGTGCCAGCCATGAGGGCGACAAAGGTGTCGAGCACGCAGATGCGCACGGCCTCGCCGGGGAGGGACTGCGTCTGGGGCATATAGCTGCCGAAGATCTCCATGGCTGCAATGCCGAGGCTGAGTGTGAAAAATGCCTGGTTCATGGCGGCGGTGATGATCGCGCCGAGGCCGTTTTCCCGGATGGAATCCATCGAGGGGAGCAGATAGAACTTCATGCCCTCGGCCGCGCCGGGGAGCGTGAGGCTGTGGATGGCAAGCACCAGAATGAGTGCAAGCAGCGCGAGCATCATGACCTTGCTGACGCGCTCGAGGCCGTTTTGCAATCCGAACGAGCAGATGAGAAAGCCCACAATGACAACCAGCTCCGTCCAGAGGGTCATCTCGCCGGGGTTCGTGAGCATGGCGCCGAATTCCCCGCTGACGGCCTCGGCATCCATGCCGGCGTGGAAGGCACCGGTGAGGAACTTGCCGAAGTAGTTGACCATCCAGCCCGTGACAGTGGTGTAGTACATCATGAGCAGGAAGCAGCCGATCAGGCAGAACCAGCCATGGATGTGCCATTTTTGGCCGGGCTTTTCGAGGGCTTTATACGCCAGCACGGCGCTCTTTTTGCCCGCGCGGCCCACGGCCAGCTCCATCGTGAGAACCGGGACGCCCATGACGAGCAGGCAGATGAGGTAGATAAGCACAAAAAAGCCGCCGCCATATTCGCCCGTCACATACGGAAACCGCCAGACGTTGCCAATGCCGATGGCGCACCCGGCGCTGACGAGCAGAAAGCCCAGCCGGGAACGGAATGATTCACGCTGCATACGAATTACCTGACCTTCCTTCATACTTTTTTACACAAAGTGCGTAAGCTCTATTGTAGCGGATGAAAAATGGTTTTGCAAGCGCCCGGACGGCGGATTTCTGGAAAATGTAAATAAATTTCCAGAAATGGACTTGCAAAGCGGCGCGGAATGCGTGAAATAAAAGGGAAGATTGGCCGTGCGGGAGACGCGGCGGTGTTGCCTTAAACTGCCTTAACCAGAAACGAGGGAACAAGGCATGAGCAAGCAGGCAACGGAATTTCAGCGGCGGGAAATGAGCCGGATGTATCGCGGCAAGCAGATTTTCAAGCTGCTGAACACCGGCTGGATCGATGAGCATGTGGCGTGCGTGCGGGAATGGGTCGCCAACATCTTCTTCTGCCGCAATGGCACGACGACGATTATGATCGACGCCGGATATCACGATGAACGGCTGGAGGAAAAGACGGGCTGGCTGGGGCTGCGTCCGGAAGAGATTCGGGACATTCTGATCACGCATCAGGATACAGACTACGTTGGGGCCGTGGAGGCGGACGGCGATGGGGCGCTGCGCAGCGCGAAGCTCTACATCGGTGAGGTGGAGGCTATGCTGGTGCCGGGGCATACCTGGGGATATCTGGTTTATCTGCTCGATGACCGCTATCTGTTCACGGGTGACACGATTTGGTTGGGCGCGGGCGGGGGCTACAGCTTTCTTTCCGCGCTGGCGGAGAACAACAAGCTTGCCGTCCGTTCGCTGGCAGCGCCGGAGCGGAAGCTGCGCAGCCGCGGCCTGCAGCCCTGCATTCTGACGGGACATACCGGCTGGACGCGGGGCCTGGATTTCGCCTTTGCGCACAAGGACCGGCTCTGCTCGCCGTTTGGCAAGCGTGTGCCGGATCCCTCGGCGCCCTGCGACGCCTACGACGAATCCGACGACACGGCGCAGCGGGCCAAAACCGGGACGCTCCCGCCGGTGGGGCGACAGGCATAAAAATTCCCCTGGGCCGGGACATCCGGCTCAGGGGATACGTTTTGCGCAGGAGAGAAAGTGTCCGCAGACAATCTGGGTGGTCAGGCGGATGCTGCGGCCATCCAGCAAGAGCGTATCGCCGAGGACGGAAAACGACCGCGGATCCAGTGCGAGGCCGCGTCCGTCGAGCTTCATCACGGCCTCCTTCCTCGTCCAGAGCCAGGCGAAGGCGCGCCTATCGGCACGCTCTTCCGGGCGCAGAACCCGCGCGCGGACGGCGGGGGAGGCGGTACGGCCGATCGGCTCGATGTCTACACCGCAGGGCGCGTCGGCAAGCAGCAGCGCGGCAAGCGCCCCGCCGTGGCTGAGACTGAGCTCCGGCCCGCCAGGCAGATAAGGTTTTCCGGTTGCGGTGCGGCGGAGCTGCGCCTCCGGACCCAGCTGCTCGCGCAGAAGCAGCCCCGCTGCGGCACTCAGGCGCTGCTGCCGGGGGTCGCGGCAGCGGGCGATCTGCGCGGCCCGCTCCGGCGGGAGCAGGGGGAGCGTTTCGGCCAGAGGCAGGGGGTCGGCCTGTTTCCAAAAAAGCTTCATCACGGCCGGAAGGTGAGCCGGGCCTGGACAGCGGCCTTGCCGCCCGCTTTTTTTGCCGTGAGGCGGACACCGTCCGCCTCGTCGCGGCGGCAGAGCGTGAGCACGTCCCCCTCGAGGCAGGGCGCGCCGTAGTGAATTTCAAAGCTGCGCACGCGCGTCAGCTCTTCGCTTCGCAGGCAGCCGAGCAGGGCACGGACATAGGCGACATTGTTCATATGATGGCCGACGTCGATGTCGGTCGAGCGCACGCAGTAGGAGAGCCCTTCGTCGGGCAGATCGTCCACAAAGCGGGCGGGGCGGCCGGGGATGGCGGACGATTCCGGGAAGGGGAAATCCTGCGGGAAGCAGGAGGCCCTGAAGGGGACAACCTTTCCTGCATCGCCCAGAATGGCCCACTGCGTCCGCCCCACAGCCACGACCTCTTCGCCGAGCTTCAGCCGGTAGCTTCGGAAGCAGCGGATGTCCTCCGGACGGCAGCGCTCGGGCCAGGTTTCGCCGGTGAGGACGCTGAGCAGCGGCACGGGACGCAGCAGCTCCACCTGGCAGTGGACGGTCAGCCAAAATTCACGCCGCTGCGCCATGGCGGCAAAGCCGACGCCGATTTGCTCGGCGTGCTCAGAGGCCAGGGACTGAAAAAGCGTCAGCGCGCCCAGAACGGTCAGCTGGCCGCGCTGGTCGCAGAGATCCGGCGCGATGAGAAATTCGCGCGATAACGTGGACTGTTCCATAGAGAACCCTCCTGCTTTCGCCGAAAGCGGCATATTTTTTTTATCATAGCACGCCCGTCCGCTCCGGTCAACCGCTCTGTCGGCGCGCCGCTGCGGCAAAGTGGCCGGCAGGCGGAGATTGGCTGGAATTTTTATTGACAAACGCGGGAATCCTGCTACAATATGTTTGAAAAATTGGCCGGATCGCGGCTGGATCTCATGGGAGGAATTGAAAAATGAAACGTGCAGTGGCAGCGGCCCTTCTGGCCGCGCTGCTTTTGACGCTCTGCGCCTGCGGCAAGGTGAAGCAGGCGGAGGAGGCGATCGACGCCATCGGCGCAGTGACCGCAGAGAGCGGCGCACAGATCGAGGCGGCGGAAGAGGCCGTGGATGCGCTGAATGACCGGCAGCGCGGGCAGGTGCCCAATCTCGCGGTGCTGGAGCAGGCGCAGACCGAATATGAGACTGCGCTGGAGGAAAAGCAGGAAAATGAGGCCTGTGTGCAGGATGCGGAGGCAAAGATCGGGCAGATCGGCGCGGTGACGCTGGCGAGCGGCGAGGCCATCGCGATTGCCCGCGCGGCCTATGAGCGCATTGACCCGGCGTATCAGGAACAGGTTTCCAACCGTGAAACGCTCCACGCGGCGGAGCAGACCTACGACGAGCTGGCCATCCAGGCGGTGACCGACGCCATCAGTGCCATCGGCGAGGTGACACTGGACAGCGGCGAGGCCATTCGCAGCGCCCGGGCGCTCTATGACGGCTTCAGCGGGGCAATTCAGTCCCAGGTGGCAAACCGCGACGTGCTGGTGCAGGATGAGCAGCACTATACGGCGCTGCGCGTGCAGAATGTGACGGAGCTGATCAACGCCATCGGCGAAGTGACCCTCTCCAGCGGCGACCGCATTGCGGAAGCCGAGGAGGCCTACGCCGAGCTCAGCGAGGAGGAGGCGTCCGCCGTGATGAACGAACAGACGCTCCGCGCGGCGCGCGAGGAATTTGATGCGATGGAGACCGAAGCGAAGCGCCAGGTCGCCGTGGATGAGGCAAGAGGTTTGCTGCGGGTGACGCGGCTGGATGTCACGCCGCTGGAAGCGGGCGGCGTCGATTTGCATTTCCGCTTTGTCAATGAGGCGGAGACGGCCATCCGCTATGTGTATTACGGCGTATCGTTCTACGATGCGGACGGGATGCCGGTCAGCAAGGAGCCGGACGGTGCGGAGGTCAGCCAGCGCGTGGCGAGCGGACCGTTTGCCAGGGGCGAGGGCACAGAGGAGTCCGAGTGGCTCTGGGGCGGCGAGAGCGAACGCGAGGTGGCTTCAGTTCAGCTGGTGACGCTTAGCATTGAATATGTCGATGATACGAGTTATACCTTCAGCGACGAACAGATCGCGGCGCTGATGGAGTAATTGCAAGGGCCCGGGCATTTTGCCCGGGCCCTTTTTGCATCGGGAAGGTCAGGCGGGCACAATTCAGAAAACCGCAGCAGCGGACGGAAAAACCGGTTGAGCCACTCCCGCGCCCCGGCCAAGCAACCCGCCCGGGCGGGATTCCGGGGCGTCTGCGGCTCGCCCCGGAGGAAAGAACACCTGAGGAATTTACACACTTTGCGTCTGCGTTTGCCGGGCATTTTCTGCCCCGGCGCGTGGCGTGTTCCGGAGGGGCGGAAATTTTCGCTTCGGAAGAAAAATTTTACTTGCGTTTTGGAGGGACATATGGTATACTCGGGACAAGAAGTTAGAGTGCCTTAACTAATGGTTAGAGAGCTCTAACAAAGAAAGGAGCGATTTATGAGTATTGTGATCTTGGGCGGCAACGAGTGTATGGAGCGCCGCTATAAGGACCTGTGTCAGAGCTACCGGTGTGAATCAAAGGTATTCACCAAACCGGCCGGCGGGCTGCGCAACAAGCTGGGCCGCCCGGACCTGATGATTTTTTTCACCAACACGATGTCCCATAAAATGGTGCAGGGCGCATTAAGCGAGATGAAAGGGCAAAATACTATCATTGAGCGCTGCCACACCAGTTCGCTGTCTGCGCTGCGCGGAATTTTGGACAAGTACACCGCAGGAGGCTGAACATGTCAGAAGAACGTCTGATTCGTCAATGCGCGCCGACGCTGGCCGGCATCAAAACCGGGAGCCTTTTTCCCTGCCCGTATGAGACAAAACAGGGGCTGATGGCCGATGTGCGGGCGTTTAACCGGCGCTTTGCCGCGCGGGGGCTCTGCCTGCTGCCGCTGCGGTATCAGGACGGGCGCGCACTGCTGTATCTCTACCGGCCGGCGGAGCTGCGGCGGGATTTGCAGGACGGATCGGCGCTGGAGATTCTTACCGCCGCGGGCTACAGCTGCCGCAGCTGCGAACGCTGTGTGACGGATCTCATCCAGCGGCTTCGGACGTGCGCGGACTTTCCGCATGAGATCGGCCTGTTTCTCAGCTATCCGCCGGAGGATGTGCGCGGCTTCATCGAAAACCGGGCGCGGAATTTTAAATGCGCGGGCCTCTGGAAGGTCTACGGTGATGCGGAAAAAGCGGAAAAACTGTTCGAAAAATACAAAAAATGCACCAGAATCTATCAAAAGCTCTGGCGCACCGGGACGGAAATGGACAAGCTCGCCGTCGTGGTCTGAAGGGGCGCGGAGGGAACTTCGCACCGGAAATTATGCTATGCAAGCTTTTTAGGGTGTATTCTTCCAACTCCCAACGCACCCGGACAGTGGACCTTTTCACGCTGCGCTGCACCATTTTTCCTTGAAATACGTCAGTATTCCTGCGAAAAAATGTCTTGCTCAGCGCAAAAATTTCTCGCTGCCGGTCACATTGGGAGTTGGAAGAATACACCCTAGAGGGTTTAGTATCAAATTAAGGAGAAATCACTATGAAAACATTGGTCATCTATTGGAGCGGCACGGGCAACACCGAGGCCATGGCAAACGCGGTTGCAGACGGCATGAAGGCGGCGGGCGCGGATGTGACGCTGTGGACGGTCGACGACGTGCAGGCGGGGCAGGTCGCGGGCTTTGACGCGGTTGCGATGGGCTGCCCGGCGATGGGCGCGGAGGTACTGGAGGAGACGGAGTTCGATCCGATGTACCAGTCCATCAAGGCCAGCCTCGCGGGCAAGCGTGTGGGCCTGTTCGGCTCCTACGGCTGGGGTGACGGCGAATGGATGCGCGATTGGGAAAATGACTGCAAGGCCGCCGGCGCGGAGCTTGTCCGGGAGGGCGTGATCTGCTGCGAAGCACCGGATGACGAGGCCATCGAGGCCTGCAAGGCCCTGGGCGGCCAGCTGGCAGGCTGAGGCCGAAACAACCAAAAACCCGTGCCCGGCGGCAGCCGGACACGGGCTTTTTTAAAAGGAAAGGACACCGAGGTGCTCGAGCAAAATTTTCAGCCCCAAAAGCACCAAAATCGCGCCGCCCGCGATCTCCGCGCGGCTTTTGTATTTCAGGCCGAACACATTGCCGACCTTCAGGCCGATGGCGGACAGGAGGAACGTTGTCGCGCCGATGAAGCTGACGGCGGCGGGCAGGTTGACGCCGGGCAGGAGGGCAAAGGTAATGCCGACGGCAAGCGCGTCGATGCTCGTGGCCACGGCCAGGACCAGCATGGTCTGAAATGAGAACGAGGCGTTCTGATCCTCCTCGGGCTCGTCCTTGCGCAGGCCTTCGCGGATCATATTGACGCCGATGATTGCAAGCAGCACGAAGGCGGCCCAGTGGTCGACCGATGTGATATAGGACTCAAACGTGGAGCCGAGAAAATAGCCGATTGTCGGCATCAGGGCCTGAAAGCCGCCGAACCAGAGGCCGATGGTAAGATAGTGCTTCCACGTCAGCTTCTGCGTGGAAAGGCCCTTACAGACGGAAACGGCGAAGGCGTCCATCGACAGCCCCACCGCGAGCAGGAATAATTCAATCAGTCCCATGAATCAAGCCTCCGGCGCGGACGCAGCAACGCCGCCCGCTGAAAAGTAGGTTTAATATACCATCTCCCGCCCGGATAGTCAACAAAATACGCGAACAGAGTTCAATGATTTACCTGGGGCGCAACCCCTTGCTTTTTTTCGTGTTCCCCGGTACAATAGGAATACAGCACATGAGATGGAGGGCGATTTTTATGGATCGTGAACCGACGCTGGTGATTATGGCTGCTGGAATGGGCAGCCGCTTTGGCGGGCTGAAGCAGATGACACCCGTCGACCCGGAGGGGCATTTTATCATTGACTTTTCGCTTTGCGATGCGCACCGTGCGGGCTTCCGCAAGGTGGTGTTTATCATCAAGCGTGAGTATGCGCAGGTGTTCCGTGAGACAATCGGCCGCCGCATGGAGCCGCATTTTGATGTCCGCTACGTCTATCAGGAGCTGACGAATATTCCGGAAGGCCTCGCTGTGCCCGAAGGGCGCGTCAAACCGTGGGGCACGGGCCATGCCGTGATGTGCTGCCGCGACGTGATCGACGGGCCGTTTGCCGTGCTCAACTCCGACGATTTCTATGGGCCGGAGGCGTTTTCGGCCATGTATCAGTTTTTAAAATCAAACGACGATCCGGCCTGCTACGCCATGGTGGGCTATCACCTGCGCAACACGGTGACGGAGTTCGGCTCGGTTGCGCGGGGGATCTGCGACGTGCAGGACGGCATGCTGCGTGACGTGGTTGAGCGGACGAAGATCTTCAAGCGCGGCGAGGATGCGGCCTATACCGAAGACGGCGAGACGTTCTATCCACTGTCCGGCGAGAGCGTCGTGTCGATGAATTTCTGGGGCTTCACCCGACAGATGATGGACGCGCTCTGGGCGCAGTTCCCGGCGTTTTATGCGAAGGAAGTGCCGCAAAACCCGGAAAAGTGCGAGTTTTACCTGCCGTTCTCGGTAAATGCGCAGCTGCAGGCCGGGCAGGCGAAGGTGCGCGTGCTGCCGTGCAGCGAGGTCTGGTACGGCGTGACCTACCATGAGGATCTGGCCTCTGTGCAGTCCGCGATCGCGCGGATGAAGGCCGGGGGCCGCTATCCGGTGAGCCTCTGGGACGAATAAAAAGCGAAGCGAACGCCATAAGCGGCGCGCGCTTCGCGGTTGGTTGTGTAAAAAGGCCGGTTGTATACGTTATGGCTCCATCGCAGCCCTCCTCTCCGAAATGTAACCTTTTGTTTCTGAAACTTTATGGAACTGTTACCATTATAACAGCCTCCGCAGAGCCTTACAAGGCTTCAAATCTGAAAAAATTCTGAACTTTTTGCGTTCTCGAAAGGAGCGGCTATGAACGAGCAGGAAAATAACTGGTTCTATCGGAATCGGACGTTCTTTTTTGGATTTTCCATTGTATTGGTGGTGCTGCTGGCAGTGATCACCGTGCTGGTGCCGCAGCAAACCCCCTTCCGCTGGAGCGGCGAGGCAACGGAATATGCTGTGGACGATGAGGGCTTTGCCGAAAAGCGCACCGTTACGCTGGAAGGCACGTTGACGAGCAGCATCGTCGGCGGCACACGCTTTGACGGCACACTGACCATCTCCGGCTATGACGAACTGGACGATCTGACACTCCACCTCAAACGGAAAAACAAGCGCTGGAAAGGCAACTTCAACACCGGCGCCGGGCAGCCGACCACCACAATTGTCCACGAGGTCTACGGCAGCAAGACGATGGAGAATCTCATGATTGACTTCTGGACAAGCGTGGAAGAAACCGCCGATGGTCACACCTGCTATTTGATGGATTTTCCAGCGGCCCATTTCCTGACGCTTGGCACGGAGACGCGGGCGGTTGCGCTGCGACAATATCAAAACTATGTGCCTTTTGCACAAAAATAGGAAATACTATTTGTGCGATTCGTAGAGTTTTTCTCTTGCACTTTCCCGAGAATTTCGCTAAACTGAGCACAGATTTGAGAGATGTTTAAAGAAAAACAGGAGGTAAAAACCCATGAAACTGAAAAACATCAAAGAAGTGGAAGCATTCCGCAAGGTGATCCATGAGTGTGAGGGCGACGTATACCTCAAGAGCCCGGAGGGCGACGTATTCAACCTGAAAAGCTCCCTCAGCGAGTATATTGCGCTTGGCCGTCTGCTCGGTGAAGCCGGTGACAATCTGGAGCTGTTCGCGTCCCGCCGCGAGGACGAGGCCCGCCTGATCGCGTTCCTGAACGAGGTCGACAAGGACGAGCTGAAGCAGATGGACGAGTATGTGGCCGAGATCTGCAAGGAAAAGAAATAAAGAAAGACCCAAAGCGCCCGGATCCATGCGGATCCGGGCGCTTTTTTTGCGGAACTGGGATGGGGATGGCGTCAGCTGACAAGGGCATATATGGTTTTCCGGGAGCTGAACGGCAACTGCTGTCGGGGGTTCCCGCCCACGGGTGCAGGATGGCAAGCCGATCCATCTGCCTTGCCAGCTGTCGGTGATCCTCTGGAAAAACGCGAAGGCCCGCCGGGCGCTCCGGCGTGCTTCTCGCCAGGCAGAGGACGCAGGCAGACTGACGCCGGGCAAGGACGATCACGCTGCGAAAGGCGGTGTGTCTTGCGGGTTAGAAAACCTGCAAGATATAGCCTTTGAGGTAGAGCGCCTGTTCGGCCAGGAGCGAAGCCGGGTGATCGCGTGACTGCATGAGTGTCTCGAGCAGGCGCACGTCGCGCCCGGCGTCGAACGCGGCCTCGCGCAGCATTTTCAAAAACAGCTCCGGCGTCATAAACTGGCTGCAGGAGCAGGTGACAAGAATTCCACCGGGCTCGGCCAGCTTCATGCAGCGCAGATTCAGCTCTTTATATCCACGGTAGGCACCTTCCACGGCCTTGCGGCTCTTGGCAAACGCGGGCGGATCGCAAATGATGAGGCCGAACTGCCGGCCTTCGTCGGCATAGGCACGGGCCAGGTCGAAGACATTGGCCTGCGTGGTGGTCAGCCGGTCTTCCACGCCGTTGAGGGCGGCGTTGCGCCGGACGAGCGCCAGCGCCTCCTCTGAAACGTCCACCGCCTCGACGCTGGCCGCGCCGTAGAGCGCTGCATGGATGGAAAAGCCGCCGGTGCAGGAGCAGAGGTCGAGCACCGTCTTCCCCTTTGCATAGGGCTTCAGGCGGCCCCGGTTTTCCTGCTGGTCGAGGAAATGGCCGGTTTTCTGCCCGTTTTCGATGCTGACAAGCATCTTTGCGTCATGTTCCTGGATGATAAGCTCCGCCGGGACTGTGCCGTAGGCGCAGCACCGAATCTGCTCGAGCCCCTCTTTTTCGCGGACGGCCACGTCGTCCCGTTCATAGATGCCCCGAGGCTGGAAGAGGTCGGATAGAATGGCGACGATGTCCTCTTTCCAGCGCTCCATGCCGAGTGAGACGATCTGAAAGGAGAGGCAGTCGGCAAATTTGTCGACGGTCAGCCCGGGCAGGCCGTCTGACTCGCCGAACACGACCCGACAGGAGTCGGAAAAGCCGAGCGCCTGCCGCACGCGCCACGCCCGCTCGATGCGCCGGCGAAAGAAATCGCGGTCGATCGGCTCGAGCGCATCGCGCGTCAGGACGCGGACGGTGATTTTGGACTTGGAGTTGAAATAGCCGCGCGCGGCAAACTGCATCCGTGCGTCCAGCACGTCGACGATGCCGCCGTCTTCGCAGATATCGTCCGCCCAGTCGAGCTGATTTTCAAAAATCCACGGCTTTCCGGCGCGCACGCCGGCCTCTTCGCCGCGGCGAAGGCATACTTTGGGATAGTCCATAGGGTTCCTTTCTGCCGGGTCAGAGGAAATCTGCAAAATCCACGGCAAACTGACGCTGGGCGACCTCGCGCAGCGTCTGGCAGTAGCGGGTATAGGCGGCGAGCAGCGCCTCACCGCGTTCGGTCAGCTGTGCGCCGCCGCCGTGCTTGCCGCCGGTGGTGGAGAGCAGGAGCTTGAAACCGAGCTTTTCCTCCGCAGTTTTTAAAATGGTCCAGGCTTTGGAGTAGGCCATGCCCATTTCCATGGCCGCGGCCCGGAGCGAATGGCAGGTTTTGACCAGATTCAAAAGCGCCGCCACGCCGGGGCCGAAACATTTCTCATCCGTAAACAGCCGGATGGAAATTACGGGATGTAAATTCTGTTCCATATTTCTTATTTTACCGGAAAATTCGCCATTGTCAACAAAAAGCGCGGGCGCTTGACGCGCCGGTGCGCGGCGTGATATGCTAAGATCAGAAATGAGGTGGGGATGTGGAGCTGGCAAAGGCGCTGGACGTCCGGCGGGGCGTGACGGCCATCATTGGCGCGGGCGGGAAGACGACGCTGCTGCTCGCGCTGGCGCGGGAGCTGGCGCAGTCGGCGCGCGTGATTATCACGACCACGACGCATATCTACCCGCCGCCCGGCCTTCCGTGCCTCATTTGCCCGGGAGAGGCGAACGTAAAACAGGCGCTGACGGAGCAGCCGTGCCTCTGTGTCGGAAATCCTGCAAAAGAAGGCAAGCTCACGGCGGCGGACGTGCCGCTTGGCACGCTGGCAGAACTGGCCGACTATGTCCTCGTGGAGGCAGACGGCGCGCATGGGCGGCCCGCGAAGGCCCATGCGGACTATGAGCCGGCCGTTCCCGCAGAGGCGAACCAGACGATCCTTGTCTTCGGCCTTTCGGCGCTCGGGCGGCCTGTCCGGGAGAGCGTCCACCGGCCTGCACTTTTCGCGGCGCGGTGCGGCTGCCGGGAAGAAGAACTGCTGACGCCGGAGCTGACAGCGGGATTTATCAATGCGGAGACGCCGCACACGCGCGTCCTGCTCAATCAGGCCGACACGCCGGAGCGCGCTGTGCTGGGGCGGGAGATGGCGAAATTTCTGCGCGGGCCGGTGTGCCTCGCGGCATTGGAAAAGGAGTGGATCACATGCTTGTCCTGATTCGCGGCGCGGGTGATCTCGCGTCCGGCATTGCCCTGCGGCTGCACCGGTCGCACCTTCGGGTTGTGATGACCGATTTGGAAAAACCGACGGCCATCCGCCGGACGGTCTGCTTTTCGCAGGCAATTTTGTTTGGCGAGGCGAAGGTGGAGGACGTGACGGCGGTGCGCGCAGAGTCGGTGGATGATGTGCGGCGTATTCTGGCGGCGGGGAACATCCCCGTGCTGGCCGATCCGGCGGCGGAGTGCCGTGCGGCGCTGCGGCCCGATGTGCTGGTCGATGCAATCCTGGCCAAGAAAAACCTCGGGACGGCCATCACCGATGCGCCGCTCGTCATTGGGGTTGGGCCGGGCTTTTCGGCGGGCGAGGACTGCCACGTCGTCATTGAGACGATGCGCGGCCATACGCTCGGGCGCGTGATCCGCAGCGGCCCGGCCATCCCGAATACGAACATTCCGGGCCTCATCGGCGGCTTTGCGGGCGAGCGCGTGCTGCGTGCGCCGGATGACGGGATATTCCGCCAGCTGCACGGGATCGGCGATCTTGTCGAGGCCGGAGAGGCGGTCGGCGAGGTGAACGGAAAGAGGATGGTCTGCACGATTTCGGGGGTGCTGCGCGGGATTCTGGCGGACGGGACGCCGGTCTTCAAAGGGATGAAGTCCGGCGATGTGGATCCGCGCGCACAGGTGGAAAACTGCTATACTGCCTCGGACAAGGCCATTGCCATCGGCGGCGGTGTACTGCAGGCGATTTTGGAATATACGGGCGTTTTGCGCGGCGCCCGTGGGGGAAATGTGCTGGAGGTCTGAGATGAAACACTATTTGATGCTTCCGCAGGACACAATCCGCATCCTGCCGCCGGAGGGAGATGACCCGGCCTGCATTGAGCTCGTCTGTGAGCGGACGCTGATGCTCTTCCGCACGGATGCGCTGAAGAATGTGACGCAGTTTACGGGCGTACTGGTGGACAAAACGCGCGAGCAGGCGCTCGGCTTTACGGGCCCGGACGCGCTGTTCGGCGTGGACTATCTGGTGCTGCTTCCGCAGTCGCATCCGGCGTGGGCAGCTTTTACGGAGGCACTGCGCCCCTTTGTCCCGCCCATCGAAACGGCGCCCTATCGCCCGCTGACCTGCGACCAGAACGGACACCATCACGATTGACGCATAAACGCCTCCTCTCCTGCAAATACTGCGGGAAAAGGAGGCGTTATTCGATGAAAAAACGCAAAAAACCGCAGTCCGGCGACCCGCTGGAGACGATCCGAACGCCGAGCTTCACCGATCCGCAGGGCAGCTGGACCGGCGTCCCGCTGGATCCCTGTGAGGAGCCTGTGCAGGATGCGGATGACCTTTGAGGCGCAGTACGTTCAGCTGAAGGGCAAAAAATTGCTCCACGAAGGTTCGTGGAGCAATTTTGGGATTCTATCAGGCCTTGCCGGCGCAGCCGAGGACGTCGCGCAGCTTGTGGCGGACGAGCTCTTTGATATTGGCACGGGCGGGCTTCAGATACTCGCGCGGGTCGAACTTGTCGGGATGCTCGTTGAAGAACTGACGGATCGTGCCGGTCATGGCAAGACGCAGGTCGGAGTCGATGTTGATCTTGCAGACGGACAGCTCGGCTGCATGACGGAGCTGCTCCTCGGGAATACCAACGGCATCCGGCATCTTGCCGCCGTTTTCGTTGATCATCTTCACATACTCCTGCGGAACGGAGGAAGAACCGTGCAGCACGATCGGGAAGCCGGGCAGACGGCGGGAGACCTCTTCGAGGACGTCGAAGCGCAGGGGAGGCGGAACGAGGATGCCCTTTTCGTTGCGGGTGCACTGCTCGGGCTTGAACTTATAAGCGCCGTGGCTGGTGCCGATGGCGATGGCCAGAGAGTCGCAGCCGGTCTTGGTGACGAACTCTTCGACCTCTTCCGGACGGGTGTAGGAGGCAGCATGGGCCGCAACCTTGACGTCATCCTCGATGCCGGCCAGCGTGCCGAGCTCGGCCTCGACGACGACACCGTGGTCATGGGCATACTCGACAACCTTGCGGGTGATCTCGATGTTCTCAGCGAACGGCTTGGAGGAGGCATCGATCATGACGGAGGTAAAGCCGCCGTCGACGCAGGCCTTACAGGTCTCAAAGTCGGGGCCATGGTCCAGATGCAGCGCGATGGGGATCTCGGGGCATTCGATGACGGCCGCCTCAACCAGCTTCACCAGATAGGTGTGGTTGGCATAGGCGCGGGCGCCCTTGGAAACCTGAAGGATCACGGGAGCGTGCTCTTCCTTGCAGGCCTCGGTGATGCCCTGCACAATTTCCATGTTGTTGACGTTGAAAGCGCCGATGGCGTAGCCGCCGTCGTAAGCCTTCTTGAACATTTCAGTAGTCGTTACCAGAGGCATAGTGTTCTCTCCTTTGCGGTATTAAATTAGCGTTTCCGCTAGACTTTCCAAAAAGAATTTTACCAAAACAACAGAATTTATGCAATAGATGAATTTACAATTTCCTGCATTTATGTTATATTTCTTTTGGTTAATTTGATTTGACATGGAAATTATCATTTCAGGAGGATTGAATATTATGTTGAAGGGTTCTCTTATCATTGGCCAGTCCGGCGGCCCGTCGTCCGTCATCAACGCTTCGGCCTACGGTGTCATCCGTACCGCGCTGGACGCGGACTGCATCACCAAGGTCTATGGCGCCTATCACGGCATCAAGGGCGTTCTCGACGATCAGCTGCTCTGCATGGACGAAGAAGACCGCGCCGAGCTTGACCGCCTGCCCTACACCCCGTCGTCCGCGCTCGGCTCCTGCCGCTACAAGATCGCCGATCCCGACGTCGACGATACCGACTACAAGCGCATCCTTGAGATCTTCAAGAAGTACGATGTCCGCTATTTCTGCTACAACGGCGGCAACG
>USLX01000015.1 GCA_900555665.1 uncultured Eubacteriales bacterium
TGCTCCGGCTGCCAGCCGCGCAGACCGGCGGCTGCGTGCAGGCGGATCTCCCAGGGGAAGGGCTGCACCCGGCTGACGTCATTTGGGCCGGTGATTGCAAACAGCTCCCCTGCCTCGCTGCGGCAGAGCGCGGCGAGCAGCACCCAGTCGCCGAGGCGGCGGGCCTGGGCGGAAACATGGTGGCGGAGCGGATCGCTCAGCGCTGCGTTCCACTTTTTTAAGGCTGCGGCCAGCTGGGCCGAGCAGTAGGTCATGATCAGGCGCTCTTTGGCGCGGGTCATGGCGACGTAGAGCACGCGCAGCTCTTCGGCAACGGACTGGCGCGTTTTTTTGTCCGCAATGGCGAGGTGCGCCAGCGAGGGCCAACAGGCGCCGTGCTCAAGATCCGTCACAAGGCCGGCAGTAAGGAGCTGCGGGTCGGTGAGGACGGCTGCGGTATTGTCCTGCAGGTTGAAGCGGCGCGAGAGGTCCGCCAGGACGACGATGGGAAACTCGAGGCCCTTGGAGCGGTGGATGCTCATGATGCGGACGGCGTTTTCCGGCACGGCGGCGGAGGCGGCGGGCGGGAGAATGCCGCGCTGCTTCATCTGCTCGAGCTGGGTACGGAACATGAGAAGGGAGCAGCCCTCGTTCGACGCGGCAGTGATGGCGAGGGCGCGGAGCGCGGAGAGGTTTTTCACGCGCGCGGCGCCGTCCGGCAGGGCGGAAAAGACATCCAGCATGCCGGTCGTATCGAAAACGCGGTCAAGAAACTCCGGAAGCGGCAGATCGGCCGACTCGGCGCGAAGGGCGTCCAGCCAGGCGAGAAACTGGGCCGGTTTTTCCGCGTCGGGCGCGGCGCAGAGGGCGGCATAGAGGTCTCCCTCGGGAGCGGCGGCACGGAGGCCGGCAAGTTCGTCTGGCGTGAAGCCGAAGACGGGACTGGCGAGGGCCGCGGTGAGCGGGACATCCTGGTGCGGGTTATCCAGGATGGCAAGCAGGGCCATAAGGATCTCGGCCTCGGAGGTATCGAGGATGCTGCCGCTGCGGTCGCTGACAGAATCGATCCCGTGGGCGGCGAGGGCGCGCTGGTAGGCAGCGGCGGCCATCCCGGGCGAGCGCATGAGGATGACGATATCACCGGGGCGGGCCGGGCGGAGCGTGTCACCGTCGCTGACGGGGGTTTGCTCGGCGAGCAGGCGCGCGATGCGCGCGGCGACAAAGGCGGCCTCCTCCTGCACCTTCTCTAAGCCAGGGCCGTCATCGTCTGAAGCGTCCTGCAGGTCGATGCAGTGCAGCTCGGTAAAGGGGCCAGGGGCCGGTGGGAAGGGCTTGCCGGGGCGCAGACGCTCAGCCTCGCCGTAGTCCAGCTCGCAGCTGTCGCGGTTCATGACAAGGGAAAAGACGTCGTTCACGGCGGCGAGGACAGGCTCTCGGGAACGGAAATTATCGGAGAGCAGGATCTTGCGCGGCTCGCCGGGGGCGGCCTCGGAGGCGTCGCGGTAGGCGCTGTATTTTGTGAGGAAAAGGTCGGGATCGGCCAGACGGAAGCGGTAGATGGACTGCTTGACGTCGCCGACGAGGAAGAGATTTTGGCCGTTTTGGGAGACGGCCTGGAAAATCGTCTCCTGAATGGCGTTGGAATCCTGGTATTCGTCGACCAGGATCTCGCGGAAAGAGGCGGCAAGCTCCCGCGCACTGGCGGTTGGTTGGCCGGTATAACGGTCGGTCAGGAGGCGGATCGTCTCATGCTCGAGGTCGGAAAAATCGAGAAGCTTGCGCTGGCGCTTGGCCTGACGGAAGGCCGCGTCAAAGCGGCGGGCAAGTGTCAGAAGTCCCTGGAGCGGCAAAAAGGACGCAGCGAGGTCGGCAAGGACGGTTGCGCCTTCGCCGTAGAAGGCGTCCAGCGTGTCGCGCAGGAGCGAGATTGCCGTTTTGCGCAGGGCAGCAGCGCGCGCTTTGGCGTCGGGATCTTCGGTTTTGCGGACAACCGGGAGGCGGCCAAAGTCAACGGCGCGGGCGGCATAAATGGCGTCCCAGTCGGTCATGGTCTGGAAGGCAGATACCGCGGCGAGATTTTTTTCAAATAAGGGGACATATTTTTCCGCCAGGACGGCGTCCCGGCCGGAGATTGCAATGGCATCCCGCAGGCAGGCTGCGGTGGAATGGGCCGCCTCATGCAGACGGGCAAGCCAGTATGCTCCCCAGGGCGTCTGCCCGGGCGCAGAGGCCGGGGCGTAAGCCTGCTCACAGCGCTGCATCCAGGCCTCGGGGTCCACCTGGCAGCGGACAGACTCGTAGAACTGGAGGACGAGGGCGGCAAGGCGGCGGTCGTCACGACCGTAGCCGAGACGGTCGATGGCGGCGGCGACGGCTGGATCGTCTGTGAGCGTGGAATAAGCGTCTTCCAGGACGTCATCGAGGATGCGGTCACGGAGAATCTGCATTTCATAGTCCTCGCCGACGCGGAAGTCCGGGGCCAGGCCGCGCGTGGGAGCGTAGCGGCGCAGGACGGAGGCGCAGAAGGCGTGCACCGTCGAAATCTGGGTGAGGTAGATGCGCGTGAGCTGGCGCTGGAGGTGGCGGTTTTCCGGGTCTTCGGAAAGGCGCTCGGCGAGGGCGGCGGAGATTTTGGCGCGCAGCTCGGTGGCAGCGGCATTCGTATAGGTGATGATGAGGAAGTCATCGATGTTCGCGCCCTCCCGGCAGATTTTACGCAGGAGCCGGTCGATGAGCACCTTGGTTTTGCCGGAACCGGCGGCGGCGGAGACCAGAAGCGCCCCGCCTTCGTTTTCAACGACTGCCTGTTGATGGGGGGTCAGTGTGACCGGCATCGCGGAGCCTCCTTTCCAGTTCGTTCCAGAATTGCTCCGACTTGACGGAGCGGAGATAGCGGCGGTGGATGGCGCAGAGGTCCTGATGACAGGCAGCGCCAAACTCGCAGAATTGGCAGCTGGAGGCCATCGGGCCGCGCACGAGCGGATCGGGCGCGACGGCGCCGGAGAGCATGGAATCGGTCAAATCCTGCAGGGACTGGTCCACAAAGCGCTCCATCTGCGCAAACTGCTCGCGCGTGGCAAGGTCGCCCGTGAGGCCGTCTTTTTTGGACTGGACGGGCAGGTATTCGTAGGTGCTGCCCGGCTCCATGGCCTGCAGGACGGCGTCGTCTGCGAGGACGAGGCCCTTGCGGCGGCGCTTTTTTTGGCGGAGGGCGCGGATCTTTTCCGGATCTTCGCCGGGGGCAATGCGCTCGATGTCCGCGCGGCTCGGGACATAGAGGACGCCGGCGGGCTCGATCGGCTTGCCGTAGCGTGCGCTGCCGTAGCGGCGCAGGGCGAAGAGGTAAATCAGCATCTGCAGCCCCTCGCCTTCCAGAAGGTCGGCATAGTCGAAGTCTTTGCGGCCCGTTTTATAGTCGACGACGCGGTAATAGGCCATGGGGCCGGTATCGTAGAGGTCGACCCGGTCGACAAAGCCGGTGATCCGGCTGCAGCCGCCGGGCGTCTGAACCGTGACGGGCGGAAGCGCGCCGCCGGGGCGGAAGGAAAGCTCGGTATCGGCGGGACGGAAGGCGGAAGCGCGCAGCTCGCGGCCGATGTCGGCAACAATCTCCTGCACCTCACGGCGGCTGCGCGCGAAAAGGTAGGAAAAGCGGGCGCTGCGGGCGGATCCGGCCGGCAGGCAGGCGTCGCTGTAGGCCTCGATGTGGCCATCGGCGATATCGGCGAGCGCCGTATCGCCGACGGCGGCAAAGCCGCCCTGCGCCATGACGTCCTGCACGGTTTTTTCCAGGACATAGTGGACAAACGTGCCGAAAATGGGTGCGTCGAAGCGGGCCTGCTTCCAGGGTTCGGTACGCAGGCCGTATTGGAGGAAATACTGATATTTACAGGCGGAAAAGCGGTCAATTTTCGAGGCGGAGAGCGGAAGCTCGCGGCCATAGAGACGCTCGACCGTCTGGGCGCGGAGGGGTGTGAAGTCGAACGAGGCGCGCGATTGGAGCTCCCACGCGGCCTGGAGCAGGACGGGGTGGGAGGAAAGGCGCTCGGGCTGGCCCGCGCGGACGAAGGGCGCAGCGGCGGCAGGCGCGTCTGGCAGGTAGGGATCGTCCTCGTCGCGGAGGACGGGGTGATTGGGAAAGAGTCGGTCCGTCCGCTGGACGAGATAGGACGGCTGGCCGCCGCCCGTGGAGAGGACGATCGTCTCCTGCACGGCGGCAAGCGAGGCGTAGACCCAGCCGAGCTCCCGTTCGAGCCGGATCTGCCGGGCAGGCGCGAGCGCGCAGCCGAGGGCGAGCAGCTGGGTACGGTCTTCTTCGGAAAGAAGGCCGGTGGGCGTCTGGAAGGCGGGGAACTTCCCCTCCTCCGCGCCGAGGATCAGGAGCACGCGGGTGCGGCTGTGGCGCATGGAGGGCAGCGGGCCGATGAGCACCTGGTCGGCCGTGGCGGGGATGGTGCCGATCTGGTAGCAGCCGAGGAGCAGGTCAAAGATCTGCAGAAAGGTCTCCTGATCCATGCTCTGTGTGCCGGCCAGGCGCCAGAGCTGCTCGAGGGCCTGGAGCAGGGACTCGTAGAGCTGCTGCGTCTGCTGGGCGCGCTGTGCATCGCCGGAGGCGGTCAGGCGGGCGGCTTTTTCAGCCAGGGTTTGGGCAAGGCCGGTTTCCGCGAGGAAGGCAGCGAGGGCCTCTGTTTGCACTGCGGCTGTGGGTGCGGAGCGGAGGGCCTGGCGGAGTGTTTGCAGCGGCGCGATGGCTGCGGCGCGCCAGGACTCGAGCAAGGCAAGCTCGGTACGGTCCTCCTCGGTCCAAGGCTGGCCGTAGCCGCGCGGATGGGCAGTGAACTCCCGTTCCCAGGCAAGTCCGTGCAGGTTCCAGCGGAAGGCATAGCGCTCGAGCCGGTCGGCGGCGTCGCGCGTGAGGGGCGAGAGCGGCGACTTGAGGTAGGACAGAACGGATTCGTAGTCATAGCGCTCGGTGGCGTGCAGGGCGCTGCGCAGGGCACCGACTGTGGGGCTCTGCAGGAGGGGGGTATCTCCGGCGAAGTAGGCCGGGAGGCCTGCGCGGGAAAATGTGGAGCGCAGGACGGGCAGATAGGCGGCCGGGTCGGTGACGGCAATGGTCACTTCACGGCAGCGCAGGCCGCCGCGCACCAGGCTGCGGACATAGGCGGCTGCGAAGGCGCACTCTGCGGCGACGGAATCGGACTGGTGCGTGAGGATATGCGGTGCGGGGGCCACGTCTGGCTCCGTCGCGCGGGCAAAGAGGCCGGAGAGCCAGCGCTGCGTGTCCGGCGCACGGTGCGCGGGCGCGGCGATCTGCTGCGTCTGCACGGGGACGTGGAGGCGGGCGGCGAGATTTTTAAGTGCGCGGGCTGTGGATGCAGCGGAGGCGAAGACGGACTGCTCTCCGTCGCCCGTGGGGAGGGCAACCGTGAGATCGGACTGCGGCAGGAGCGTGGTAAGAATTTGGAGCTGGATGGCGGTAAAATCGGAAAAACCGTCGAGAAAGAAGGTTTTATCTGCGGCATAGTCCGCCTCAAAGAGCTGATCGTTGAGGCGATAGAGCCGGGTGACGGGGTCGCTGCGGCCGGTTTTGCAGACGGAGAGGTAGCTCTCATAGAGCAGGGCGAGCTCCTGCAGCTTTTGCGCAAACTGGCCCTCGGAATGCGACGCGGCCCCGCGCAGGTCATCCGGCGTGAGGCAATAGCTCAGAAATTCTTCGACGACGGAGGCGAGCTGCGCCAGAAAGGCCGGCTTGGCGGCGGCGGGAGCATAGAGCTTGAGCTGCGGAAGGATTTGCTGGGCGGCAAGGTAGACCGTGAGAATCCGCCCGCCCTCATCGAGGTATTCCTCGCAGACGCCGCCGCAGGTGGCAGCAACGCGGGCGGAAAGGCGCGTGAAGCTGAGCACCTCGGCAAAGCGGCTGATCGTGTCGCCGCCGGCGGCACAGAGGGCGCGCTCGGTCTCATGGGAATATTGCTCGGGGACGATGAGAATATTGCCGGGCAGACCGGATGAGGCGCGGGCACAGACCGCCCGGAGCAGCGCGGCGGAGGTCAACACGCGGTCAGCGCCGCAGAGCAGCGTCAGCATGGGGCCACTCCCCTTTCCTGATAGAATTTCGTTTGGCGCGCACCGGAAGGGCCGGACGCAGGCAGGCGTGCGCGAATATTTTGTTTATTATAGCATCTGCGGGCGAAAAAAGGAAGCGCGGCGGGGCGGGAAACAAAAAGCCGCCTGAAATGATACCATTTCAGGCGGCGGTGGGGCTTGGCTACCAATCCAGGTTCCACGGGCAGTCGAGATCGGGATCGGTGGAGTTGCGGATGACGAACTCGCCGCTGAGCTGGATGACCTTGCGGGGCGAATCGTCTTTGGCTGCGCGCTGTAGGAACATTTCGAAGGCGCAGATCCCCATTTCGGACTTGGGAATGTGGATGGTGGTGAGCGAGGGGGAGATGAGCGAAGCGGAGACGTTGTCGTTGAAGCCAGCGATCATGACATCCCCCGGGACGCGACGGCCATGCTCTTTCAAGCAGCAAAGCGCGCCGACGGCCATCTGGTCATTGCCGGCAACGACGGCGTCGATCTCACGGCCGCTGGCAAGGAATTGTGCCATGGCGTCGTAGCCGCTGCGGCAGGTGAAGTTGCCCTCGATGACCATGGAGGGATCGACCGGGATGCCGCTTAGCATCAGGGCCGTGAGGAATCCCTTTTTTCGGTTTTTCGCGTGCATATACTGCGTAGGGGCGGCGATATGGACAAAGTGCCGTCTCCCCTTCTGGATGAGATATTCCGTGGCCTTGGCCATCTCTTCAGCATCGTTGACGACCACGGCATCGAGCTTGGGGCTGATGGCCGTCTCGACGCAGATGATGTGCATGGGGTCCTGCGCGAAGTTGATGGCGTGGAGAAAGTCGAGGTATTCGGCGGTCTCCGGTTGGTCGACATCGGCACAGGAATCGAGGAAGATGCCTTCGTAGCCCTGACCACGGAGCATGTTGATGATCCGGCGCTCCTGCGCAAGCTCGCCCTTGGTGCCAAAGACGCTGACGGTATAACCGGCGGCATCTGCCGCGCTTTGCACGCTCTTGAGCACCTGCGGAAAGAAGACGCTGGTGAGGCAGGGCAGCAAACAAACAAGGAAGCAGCGCAGGAGCGCTGGCTTGCGGCGATGCGGGCACTGCTCGGAGGATAGCGAACAAAGGGCGGGGTCTTCCCCGCCCTGAGACGATCGAAAAACTATAAAATGCGGTTCCGCAATTGAGCCGCAGGGAAAGAGTGAAGGGGGCAAAGAGCCCCCTTCGCGTTCAATCAAGCAGTTTTTTGAACTTTTTAAAGTTCAAAAAACTGGACTCAGCGGGACGAAAATACTTTTTCGGCACGCTGAGGGCGGGGTCTTCCCCACCCTTTTCTTTCCGGGGTGTGCCGGAAGCCGGACGCGGCGGCGCGGAATTTTCATGCAGGGCAAGCTGTTTTTCGCAGGAATCCCGATGCATTGCGCGGAAAAATGGTATGCTGCGGCGCAAAGAGCCCGCGGGTGCGTTGACAGGGATCTGATACGCCCGAAACTATCTGGAAAAGAGGAATGATATGGAACAGAAACAGTCTTTATTTGCGCTGCTGCGCGGTGCGGGGTATACGCCGTGCGAAGCGTCGTTTCAGGAAGTGGGCAGCACGGTTTATGGCATGCTGGACGTGGAGCCGGAGCGCGAGCTTTTGATCGCCGGTGCGCCGGACGCGCGGTTTTCCGGACGACGGGTACTGATCGGCGGGCAAGAGGCGCTGCTCTGCCAGAAAAGCCACGAAAATTTGCTGGCGCTGCAGGAGGTCTTTCCGTGGACCGTGCCGGCCAGCCCACAGGGGCACAACATTTCGATGGGCCTCGGCGACCGGCTGGGACTGGTCTCGGGGGCGCATATCCAGGCGCTGCGCGGAACGGAGGTTTTTCCGGTGCTGGCGCAGCAATCAAAGCGGGAGCTGAACCTCACAGGCCGCTCGAACCGGCAAATGATGGAGGACGTGGCCTGGCAGGTCTTCGAGGCCGGGTACACCGGCGGATATGGGGCCGACGGCGACCACCGGAAGACGCTGGAGGAGGTCTGTGACGCGCTCTGTGACGGGGTGACGATGATCACGCTGGACTGCTCGGAGCACATCGACAATGACGCGCATCTGCTGCGCGAGGCGGAGGCGTGGGAAGACTGTCGGGCGCTGTTTTCGGCGGAGGATTTGGCGCGGTGGACAGCGGAGTACTGCGGCAAGTCCTTCCCGTTGGAGGGGCGGAGCGTGGAGTTTACACCGGCCGTTTTCCCGCAGCTGCTGCTGACGTATGCCCGGGCCGTGGAGTTTGCGGCGCAGGTTTATGAGCAGGCCATCGCGCCCTGTTCGCGGAAGGTGGCCTTTGAGGTTTCGATCGACGAGACGGAGATCGACACACTGCCGTGTGCGCATTATTTTGTGGCGGCAGAACTCGTCCGGCGCGGCGTGGTGATCGAGAGCATGGCACCGCGGTTTTACGGGGAATTCCAGAAAGGGATCGACTATATCGGCGATCTGGCGCAGTTTGAGGCGGAATTTGCCGATCATGTGGCGATTGCGGAGCATTTTGGCTATCGGATCAGTGTGCACTCCGGCAGCGATAAGTTCAGCGTGTTCCCGTATGTGGGACGGCTGAGCCACGGGCGGTTCCATCTGAAGACGTCGGGGACGAGCTGGGTGGAGGCCGTGCGCGTGATCGCAGCATGTGAGCCGGCGCTTTTCCGGCGAATGGTACCGTTTGCCTGCGCGCACTTTGCCGAGGCGCGGAAATATTACCATGTGACCTGCGATCCGGCGCGGGTTCCGGATCTGCGGGAGGTTTCGGATGCGGATCTGCCCGGCCTTATGGATCAGATCGACACACGGCAGGTAATGCACATCAACTACGGCCTGCTGCTGCAGGCGAAAAATCCGGACGGGACGCCGGAATTCCGCGACGATATCTACCGCGTGCTGCGTGCGCATCGCGCGGAGCTGGACGAGGTGATCTGCCGGCACATTCAGCGTCATCTGCGCACGCTGGGGCTTTTGGACTGAGGCTGAAGGAAATACTTGTAAAAACGCCCACTGGAGGATCCAGTGGGCGTTTTTGGGGTTTTGCAGGCTACGGCGCTTCGACCGTGAAGGTTTTTTCAGCGGTGAACTGATTGTTGAAGTATACCTTGAGGGTATACTCCCCTGCCGTCTGCGGGGTACGCGGGAAGAAGCCGGCGAAGATATTGCGGCTCCAGACCGAACCCCAGGCGACGGAGGAAAATTCGGCGTCGACAACCTTGCCGTCCTTGTCCGTGAGCACGAGCGCATAGGGCACGGTATCGCCGGAATCCTGGACGTTATTGATCGATTGCAGGGCAAAGGCGACAAATTCGTCCGGTTTGAAGCTGGTGCGGGAGACGGAGAGCTTGTTGCTGGTGAAGGTGTCGCTGTCCGGCTTGAGGAAGAGGCCGAGGTAGAAGTCCCGCGTGTTATAGGAGCGGAATTTATCCTTATTCGGCGTGGTATAGCCGGTGACGGTCTCCCCTTCCAGCTTGTCGCCGCTGGCGAGGGCGAGCTGGAAGTCGTATTCGGTCTCGGGCAGAAGGTCCTCCAGGGGGACGCTGTAGGTATTGGTATTGGCCTCGGGCGTCCAGGTGTACTGGAGGAGTTCGGTATCGCTGTGGAGGCTGGCCGTGATCGTCCAGGCGTTGTCGGCCGGCTCGTTTTCGCAGTCCCAGCTGAAGTTCAGCGTGCCGGCCTCGAGATCGGGCTCGGCCGTGAAGGTGGTGAGCTTCGTGACGTTGGGCGTGATCTTCGTGGTGCAGTTTTCGAGCATAGTCGGCGTGGAGATCATGACCTCATACGTCTCGCCGGAGGTCAGGCCTTCGAGCGTGACGGTCGGCGAGGAGACGACCTGCGAGTTGGTATAGTCGTTCGGGCCGGTGACCTCGACCGTCCAGGTGTCGGGGGCGTCGCCCTCGATCGTCCAGGAGAGGATGGCCGTGGTACTGGAGAGGGCGGCCTTGATGCCGGTGATGCTGACGGCGGGAACCGTCGAGAAATAGGCCTTCGTCTGGCCCGTGAGGCGGGTGCCTTCGGGCTCCTGCAGGGTGAAGGTATAGTCTTTGCCGGACTCCAGGCCGGCGATGACGGTGGAGTGGCCGGTGAAGGTGGTCGTTTTGGGCTCTACGCCGTCGGCGGTGTATTCCACGGTCCAGCTGCCGGGGTCGGGGCCGTCCTGGATGATGAGGTTGAGCTCGGCCTGGGTGACGGTGACGGTGGTGGCCGTGAAGCTGAGGATGGAGGTCTGGGCAATCGTTGTGGCCATGAGGGTATCCGTGCCGGTGACCTTCTTTTTCTCCAGCGGGTCAATCGAGATGGTATACTGCGTGCCGGGCGTCAGGCCGGTGAAGACCGTCTCCTTGCCGGAGACGAAATGCTGGCGGGTCTGGTTGCCATAGGAGTCGGTGCAGAGGATGTCAAAGGCGCCGTCGGACTCGTTGGAGTCGACAAAGACGCTGATCGTATCCGTCGAAGCGTCCATCAGGGAGATTGCGCCGACATGCACCGTCGCCGGGCGAATGAAGACAAAATAGGCCACCGCGCCCGCAATGGCGAGCAGGATCAGAAGGCTGGCCAGCACCGGCAGCCAGCGGTTATGCTTTTTCCGCTTGCGCTTTTTCGGCGCGGTATCGAGCGGGACGTTGTCCTCTTCGTCGTCGGGCTCAAGCGTATTGTAATAGGCCTCGGGATCCTTGTCCATCTGCTTGTGGACGCTGTCGATCATGTCGTTGAGCATCTGCGTATCCGGCGAGAAGTTTTCCTTGAAGTCCTCGGCCAGGGTTTCGCTGTCGGCGAACTGGACGGGCTCGACCTCCTCTTCCGCGTTGGGGTCGACCTGTTCAATCTCGCCGGAGATGGGCGGGACGATGAGTGAATCGTCGGACTGGTTGCGCTTCATGTATTCCATGAGCGCCTGCTTCATCTCGTTGGGATCCTGATAGCGGTCTTCGGGCTTGAAGGCGCAGGCCTTGTGGATGATCTCCGCCATCTCGTAGTCGGCGTACATGGGCGTGGGAAGCTCTTTGCCGGTGATGCGGAGCTTGTCCGCCGCCTTGGCGCCGGTGCGCTCGTCTTCAAAGGGCGCGTGGTTGCCGTTATAGATGCGGTAGAGGATGAGGCCGACGGAATAGATGTCCGTCGTGGGCTCGATGGAGCCGACCAGGCTGAACAGCTCCGGCGCGGAATAGGACGAGAGCATGGTCTCGGGCATGGAGCAGTATTTCAGCTCGGAGAGCTTCGCGATGCCAAGGTCACCCAGGACAAAGTGCCCCTGACTGTTTAAGTAGATGTTGCCGGGCTTGACGTCACGGTGCACCAGGCCCGCCGCGCGCAAGTCGACCAGCGCGCCGCAAAGGTCCATCGCAAGATTGACCGCGCACAGGTGCGTGATGGCGTTATCTGCGAGGTATTCCGTGAGCGTGGTCCGGTGCTCGGCGAGCAGGTAGAGATCAAAGCCGACGCCGTCTTCCTTCGGCTCGATCTGGTAGCTGCGGAAGCAGTCCAGATTCGGGCTGGCGGCGAGCTTTTCGAGCGTCTCGAGCTCGTCTTTGTAGTCGGTGACAACCTGCTCATAGTATTTCTGTGCGTCGGCTGTGGTGGCCGCGGCACCGGTGAAGAGCAGCGCGTCCACCTGCTTCTGCGACTCCGGAACGGAGATGTGTTTCAGGATATATGTTTGCGCCGTTTTGGTACTCTTGACAATATAGACCGAGACCGCGCCGCGGGCGCTGATGCGGCTCACGACCTCCATATTGGAGAGCAACGGCGAAACGAGCTTCAGTTCAGCCAAACACTTCGCCTCCTTCTATTCATACGTCTTATTATTTTAAGCGATTTTTAGGAAAATTGCAACACAATATATTGTGTCGCGCACTTGGATTTTGACGCGGCTTGTGTTATAATACGTCAAAAGCGGCGCAAGGGCTGCTTTTGCGTGAGAATCTGCAAGAATTGCGCCGGTTTTTACGGCGCTGCTCCAGAAACCTGGAATGGAGGTCTTTATGGAACTGAAAACCTGCGAATACTGCGGCACCAGCTTTGACGCCTCGCTGCGGCAGTGCCCGCTTTGCGGAAAGGCGGCGGAGAGTGCACCGGCGGAGCCGATTGTGCTTCAATCTGACGGAAAGGCCGCGCCGCGCCGCAAGGAAAAGGGCGGCAAACGGCTGGCAAAAAACCGTGCGCGCGCGTCCGCGCCGGCAGCTGCTTCGGACGAAAACCCCTATGCCATCCCCAAGGGGATGATGAAGGCCATCTGCATGATTCTGGCGGTGGCTGTGGCGGCAGGGGCGGCATTTGCCATCTACAACCTCAAGTGGTTCGCGCCAAAGGACGCTGCGGATGCACAGACGGAGCAGACGCTTCAGGCAGACACGGCCGCACCTGCCGCGCCGGAACAGCCTGCAGCGTCGGACTATATGAATGAAGAGGATTATACGCCGGAACCCGCGCCGGAAACGCCGGAAGCACCGGAGGTGACCGTGGCTTGCACGGGGCTTTCGCTCTCGACGAACACGGTGACGTTTGAAGAGGCGGAGCAGTTTTACGGCATTACCTATACACGCGAGCCGGCGGACTGCAATGAAGAGGTGGTTTTCTCTTCTGACAACGAATCCATTGCGACGGTCAACCAACAGGGTAAGATTGTGGCAGTGAATGCGGGCAGCGCGGTCATCACCGCCAAGTGCGGCACGCAGACGGCCAGCTGCCTGGTGACCTGCGATTTCAAGATCATCGAAACGCCGGAGCAGACCGGAGACGAGGAACTCTCGCTCAACAATGTGGACATGACCTTCTTCTCCCCCGGCGAGCAGTTTTCTCTGCAGGTCAAGGGCGCACCGGAGGATGCGGACATCACCTATACCAGCGCGGATCCCTCTGTCGCCACGGTCTCGGACAAGGGCCTCATCACCGCGATGGGAAGCGGGACGACGACGGTTACGGTTTCTGTCGGCGGGCGGGATCCGCTGGAGTGCATTGTGCGCTGCAGCCTCAGCGAGAGCGTGGAGGATCCGTCGGCGGCCGGGACGTATCGCATCAGCCATTCCGACGTCACGATGTCCCTCATGGGAGAATATTTCAAGCTGCGGCTGCTGGACGGGAACGGAGATGCCGTGTCCGGCGTGAGCTGGACGAGCGGCGACAGCTCGGTCTGCACTGTGGACGCCTCGGGCGTTGTGACGGCCGCGGGAAAAGGCACCACCACCGTCAGCACCACCTACGGCGGGGCGACCTATCAGTGCATTGTGCGCTGCAATCTGGGATAAAGACGCGCTAAGGCCGCTGCAGGAGGTTCTCCGGGCCGCTTTGGGCGGACGATACATCGATCAATAAAAGCAAAACGTGAAAGGGGCAGTTTGCCCCTTTCACGTTCCGTCAGGCGGCGCTTTGCGGCAAAATACGCAGAGGGCCGATGGACAGCGGGCGAAGCGGAGGCTTCGGCGCGCTGCGCGGACAGAAGGCTCTGGCCGCTGTTTTCAGGAATTTTCCGCTTTCCGGTCGCGCGTGAGCAGGCTCACGATGCACCACAAGCCCGCAAGGCCCACCAGCGCGTAGATGACGCGGCTGCCCCATGCGGTCTGTCCGCCGCAGATCCATGCGACGAGATCAAATTTTGCAAAGCCGACCAGGCCCCAGTTGATGGCCCCGATGATGGCCAGGATCCATGCGATCACGTTCACGTTTCTCAACTCCTTCCGGTCTAGCTTGTGCAAAAAAAGTTTCAGTTATTCGAAATTGCCGGAATTGCTTGGAAAGCGGTTGCATTCCTTTGTGAAATCTGTATAATAATTTTCAGGAGGAACTCACAATGTTTATGACCTGTCTGGATTTGGAGGGCGTTCTGGTGCCGGAGATCTGGATCGCATTTGCCGAGCAGAGCGGAATTCCGGAGCTGCGGCGCACCACGCGCGACGAGCCGGATTACGACAAGCTGATGCGCTGGCGGCTCAGCATTTTGAAAGAGCACGGGCTGGGTTTGCGCGAAATTCAGGATGTGATTGCAAAGATCGATCCGCTGCCGGGCGCGAAGGAATTTCTGGACACGCTGCGCAGCGAGACGCAGGTGGTGATTCTCAGCGACACGTTTGAGGAGTTTGCCCAGCCGCTCATGCGCAAGCTCGGGTGGCCGACGATCCTCTGCAACAGCCTCGATGTGGCGGCGAGCGGCGAGATCACCGGAATCCGGATGCGCTGCAAACAGTCGAAGCTGACAACCGTGCGGGCGCTGCAGTCCATCGGCTATGTCACCATCGCGGCAGGCGACAGCTATAACGACCTCGACATGATTTTGGCCAGCCGTGCCGGGTTCCTCTTCCGCAGCACCGAGCAGATCAAGGCGGATTATCCGCAGCTGCCCGCCTATGAGACTTACGATGCACTTTTGGAAGGCATTCGCGGCGCTTTGCGCGCCTGAATACGAATCTACATGAGAAAGGGATCGACTATGAACGCTTTTTTACCTGCTGACATCCTGCTCCCGAAGACCAACCAGATGGAAAAATGGGCCGTGATTGCCTGCGACCAGTTTACGTCCGATCAGGCGTACTGGGACCGCGTGCGCAAAAACGCCGAGGGTGCCGTCTCCACGATCAACCTGATCCTGCCGGAGGCTGAGCTTGGCACGGAGATGGAGGCGGAGCACACCGCCGTCATCAACAAGACCATGGCCGATTATATGAAAAACGACGTCTTCACGACGTATCCCAACAGCTATGTCTATGTGGAGCGGACGCTGGAGGACGGCTCGATCCGCGAGGGCCTTGTCGGCATGGTCGATCTCGACGCTTATGACTATACCCCCGGCGCAACGTCCGCGATCCGCGCGACGGAGCGCACCGTGCCGGAGCGGATTCCGCCGCGCCAGCGCGTCCGGCGCGACGCGCCCATCGAGCTGCCGCACATTCTGATGCTCTGCGACGACCATGACAAGGTTCTGATCGAGCCGATCGGTGCAAAGAAGACACAGCTCAAAAAGCTCTATGATTTCGACCTTATGGAGGGCGGCGGACACATCACGGGCTGGCTCGTCGAGGGAAAGGACGCCGAGGCATTCAATGACGCGCTCACGCAGTATTCCGCGACGGTCGGCGAAAAATACAAGGGACTCAAGGGCACGCCGATGGTGTTCGCGGTCGGCGACGGCAACCACTCCCTCGCGACGGCCAAGAGCTGCTATGAGGAGCTGAAGAAGAACCATCCGGGCGAGGATCTTTCAAATCACCCGGCGCGCTATGCCCTCGTCGAGCTCGAGAATATCCACGATCCGGCGCAGGTCTTTGAGCCCATTCACCGCGTGATCTTCAAGACCGAGCCGAAGAAACTGCTTGCCGCGCTGGAAGAGGCCTGCGGCGGGAAGGAAGGTTTCCCGGTGAAGTGGTACATCGGGGACGAGAGCGGCACGGTCGTGCTCGATAAGAGCAAGGGCGAGCTGGCGGTCGGCATTTTGCAGCATTTCCTCGATGACTATCTGAAGGAGCATGCGGGCGAGATCGACTATATCCATGACGATGACGCGCTCATTGCGCTGGCGAAGAAGCCCGCGGCCATCGGCTTCCTGCTGCCCGCGATGGAGAAGAGCCAGCTGTTCCGCGGCGTGATCGCCGACGGCGTACTCCCGCGCAAGACGTTCTCCATGGGGCACAGCCGCGAAAAGAGATACTATCTGGAAGGCAGAAAAATTAAGTAATGGAAATCATCACCGAAAGCGCATTTGCAAAAATCAACCTGACGCTGGACGTTTTGGGCCGGCGGGAGGACGGATATCATGATATCCGCTCGATCATGCAGACCATCTCCCTGCGGGACGACGTGGTCATCAATGTGGACACAGGCGCACCCTGGGCCGTGCATTGCTACCGCGAGGTCCTCGAGGATCCGAAGGCAGAACAGTCGGAGGTTCGGCTGGAGACGGAGGGACTTCCGCAGGATGCGGACAACCTGGCCTGGAAGGCCGCGGAGGCATTTTTTTCGCGCACCGGCAAGCAGAGCACCGGCCTTGAAATTTTCATCAACAAGCGCATCCCGACCGAGGCGGGACTCGGCGGCGGAAGCGCGGACGCGGCGGCCGTTTTACGCGGGCTGAACCGGCATTACGGGGAGCCGCTGTCCGTCGCGGCGCTCTGTGAGACGGGTGAGGCCGTCGGCAGCGACGTGCCATTCTGCGTACTCTGCGGAACGGCGCTGGTGGAAGGGCGGGGCGAACTGCTTACGCAGATCCACGGTGTACCGCAGTTTTATGTGGTAGTTTGCAAGCCAGATTTTTCCGTGTCGACGGCGGAGCTCTACCGGCGGCTGGATGAGGAATTCATCGAAAAGCGCCCCGATCAGCGGGCCATGCAGGCCAATTTGCAGAAGGGCGAGCTGTTGGGAATCGGCGGGAGCCTCTGCAATGTGTTTGAGCCGCTGGTGCTGAAGGAGCATTTCGACCTCAACTACATCCGCTCCATGATGATCACCTACGGTGCGTATGGCGCGCAGATGACGGGGAGCGGCTCGGCGGTATTCGGCGTGTATGACTCGTTTGAATATGCCAGCGTGGCATGCATGATGCTGAAGGAAAAATATCCGCAGGTTTTCCTGGCGCAGACGGTATAAACAGCCAAAAAACGGCCAGACTTTCTATATCCTACATAGAAAGTCTGGTCGATTTTTTTATGAAAAAACGAATTTCTGCGTTGATTTTGATTGCGACGCTGGCGCTGGGACTGCTCGGCTGTGCGGTGCTGCAGGCCGGGCAGCGGCAGCTGGCCGCAAAGCTCATCCGGCTGCATGTGGTGGCCAATTCAGATTCCGACGAGGATCAGGCGGTGAAGCTTCGCGTGCGGGACGCCGTTTTGCAGGCGGCGCAGCCCTATGTTACAGGCCCGGACGCAGAAGGGGCGCTGGCGGAAAACCTCGGCACGCTGGAGCGTGCGGCGGCGAAGGCGCTGCGCAGCCTGGGGCGGGAGGACGCCGTCTCGGTGGCGCTGCAGAACGAGGCATTTCCGACGCGGGCGTATGAGACGTTTTCCCTGCCGGCGGGCGTCTATCGGACGCTTCGGGTGACGATCGGGGCCGGAGCGGGGCACAACTGGTGGTGCGTGGTATTTCCAACGCTCTGCACGGCCGCCAGCCTGGACGAGCTAGAGACGGCGGCTGCGGCCGGGGGGTTCAGCGAGGGTGAAGTGAAGCTGATTACGGGCGCGGAGGACGGATATGTGCTGAAATTCCGGATTTTGGAGCTCCTGGAGGCGCTCAAGGCGAGGCTGCGCGGGCAGTCATGACCGGGGCGGATGGGATTGGGGCGGATGAGTGTGAACACGCCCTTCTCCCCTGCAGCAAATTGCGCGCTGCAGGCAGCGTTTTGGCGGGCGAAGCGGTGATTTTCAAACATAACTGCAAAAACGGGAAGGCCGGAACCTGAGCGGTTCCGGCCTTCGCTGCAATGCGAATGTCAGGCGTTTGGTGCGTTGGGGCGGGTAAGATTTCAGAAGTAATACTATTTTCTGATTAAATTCTTTCATCAGAAAGGTTCCGCCTTTGGCGTAACCGAT
The DNA here is from genome assembly GCA_900555665.1 of uncultured Eubacteriales bacterium. Taxonomy (GTDB): domain Bacteria; phylum Bacillota; class Clostridia; order Oscillospirales; family Oscillospiraceae; genus CAG-170. The sequence goes on from USLX01000015.1 coordinate 17,586, forward strand.
TCCGTGATTTTGATAAAATCACGGAATCTCGTCTCATAATGATCTTCCTATTAAAAACTTCCATTCCATGAATGAAAGTTTTTAATTGAATATCAGTATCAGGCCCCTGGCTCTTACCTGGGTCCTTTGGTTCAGGAATCCTGGCCGACGAGGCGATCGAGCCAGCGGACATAGGCTTTGCTGTTGATCATGTAGGGATAGTTGATGACGAGCAGATCATCCACGGCCTGCTCGGCAGCAAACTGCGTCAGGTCGAGCGAGGGCTTGCCGTCGCGGTTGAATTCGCGCGGGTCAACGACGATGATCTTGCTGTAGTGGCTGGTGAGGAACGGGACGAGGGCGTTGCCGTAGGACTCCTTCAGCACCAGGCAGGTGCCGCCTTTGGCCGTAGACTCGATGATGCAGATGGGCGTGTCGCCGCCGATGAAGCAGAGGTATTTGTTGTCCACGGCGCTGTCCATCTTCGTGTAGACGACGCTGACGGGGACGCCGTTTTGCAGCGTGGCGTCAGCATAATAGCGCGCGTGCGTCTCGTAGATGGGCAGGTAGTAGTCGAGGTAATCCGGGTTATTTTTCAGGACGTCGCTCTGCGGATAGCCCTTGGTGAAGGTATACATGGAGCCGACGAAGTTGTCATAGCGGCCGGTTTCGAAGTCCTCGAGCGGCACGGCCTCGAAGCCTGCCGTCTCGCAGAAGGCGGTGTAGGCGTAGTAGGCGCCGAGTTGCGTCCAGTGGTGATCGGTGCGGAAGTAGATGTACTCATCCGTATGGCTGCGGAGCTTGGCATAGGCGTCAACCGTGAGGATGCCTGGGGTCATCTTACTATAGCAGAGGTCGATCATGTCCTTCTGGCTGTGCAGGCCGGTATGGAGGCTTTCGGGCGAATAGAATTCACCGCCGTTGGGCGTGATGAGGCTGATGGTACGGACGGTTTCGCCCATCGCGGCGGCGAGATCACCGACGGCCTTGGCATAGGAGGCGATGATTTCGGAATCCGCGGTCGGGATCTCCATGGCGCGCGTGCCGACGACGACCACGGAGCCGGCGTAGCTGGCCTCGGATTCGTCGGGATCGTCGAGCGCGGGATCGGGTTCGGCGGGCTGCTCCGGCTGCGCCGTGGTGTCGGTTTCCAGAGGGGTCGTCTCCCCTGTCGTAGTCTCGCCTGTCGAAGGATCCGGGGGCGTGTCTGCAGGCGTATCCGGCGCGGGCGTCGCATCCGGTTCCGTCTTGCCGTTCAGCGCGGCCTGGACATCGCCAAGGGACTCGCCGCCCTGCTCGGCGCCCGTATTGCCGCTCAGGACGAGGACATTGTCCTGCTCTCCGGAGCCGGCGTAGTAAAACCGGCCGAGGGTTTTGTTCCACTGCATGAGTTGTTCGCGGCCGGGGAAGGTCGCGGTATAGTACGCCTCCAACTGCGGGAGGAAGGTGCCGTCAAAGAGCGCCCGAAGGGAGAATTGGGGCGCGGCCGTCTGGGAAAGGCCTGCGGGCTGGCGCCAGAGGATCAGAGAGAGCGCGCCAATCACGAGCAGCAGCGCGAGTGCCAGGACAAGCAGGACGCGATAGAGTTTTTTCATGATCCGCCCTCCTTAGAACCGGAAATAGAGGAACGCACTGTAGCTCGAACCGACAAGCGAAACGGTCGCAAGGGCGAGCAGCGCAAAATCGAACAAAAACGTCAGGATCACATAGATCTTGCCCTTGACGGTGCGGCTGTTTTTCTCCATACAGAGCGCGCCCGTAGCATTGCCGAGCAGCTGCGGAAGCGGCGTACAGCCGATGACGCAGAGGGCAAGCAGGGGGAGGTGGCTGCGGCGGGTCATGGCCGTGAGCGTGCTGCTCAGGCCCGCGCCGGCGAAGCCGAAGAGGATCCGGAAGCTCTCGAGCAGGCGGGAGAAGTCCGTATGGTAGAAGATATTCCAGCTGACGGCGATGAGAAAGAGCGTGAGGAGATGGCGAAGCACGGACGGAATGTGCGAAAAGGGCTTGAAACAGAGGCGCTCGATGGCGAGGACGACGAAGAAATACGCGCCCCAGAGGACAAAGTTCCAGCTGGCTCCGTGCCAGAGGCCGGTGAGCAGCCAGACGACGGCCATATTCCGATAGACCAGATGCCGGTTGCCGCCAAGGGGGATGTAGACATAGTCCCGGAAGAAGCTGCTCAGGGAAATGTGCCAGCGGCGCCAGAATTCGCTGACCGTTTTGGAGATGTAGGGATATTTGAAATTCTCCGGATATTTGAAGCCAAAGATACGGCCCATGCCGATGGCCATATCGGAATAGCCGGAAAAATCAAAATAGATCTGGAACATGTACATGATCACGCCGAACCAGAGGCCGAGGGTCGTGGAGGCGGCGAAGCTGCCGCCGAGGAGCTGGTCGGCCACGGCGCCGGCATAGTCGGCAATGAGAACCTTTTTGGCCAGGCCGATGCAGAAGCGCGTCATGCCGTAAAAGCAGGCGCGGGGCGTGGAATGCCGGTCTTCGATCTCCTTTTCCACGTCGGAATAGCGGACGATGGGGCCCGCGATGAGCTGCGGGAAGAGGGAGACATAGAGCAGAAATTTGGCAAACGAGCGCTGTACACCCACCTCACCGCGATAGACGTCAATAACGTAGCTCATGGCCTGGAAGGTATAAAACGAGATGCCGATGGGCAGGGCAAGCTGCGGCGCGGCAGCGTCAATCCGGAACAGGGCATAGAGATTTTCAAGCAGGAAGCCTGTATATTTGAAGACGCCGAGGCAGAGGAGATTGAAGGCCACGGCGAGGACAAGAAACCGCCGCGCCGGATGACGGCCCAGAAGCAGGCCGAAGGCCCAGTTTGCCCCGGCAACGGCGATCATCAAAAACAGATAGACCGGTTCGCCCCAGGCATAGAAGACCAGACTGGCGGCAAGCAGGACGAAATTTTTCGCCCGCAGGCTTTTGCAAAGGAAGTAGGCCAGGAGGCAGAGCGGGAAAAAGACATATAAAAAAATGAGACTGGAAAACAGCATAGAAACGCTCCAAATGATTTACATAATTATTTCCCTAATAATTTACCAAACGCGCGGAGGATTTGCAAGACATAATTCCGCTTTTTTTGCAATTCTTAATTTTTCGGCGGGCGGAATGCGGAAAAATACAGAAAAGCTGCGGTGCAGTGCCTTGCTTTTCCGGACGGAGGGTGGTATAGTAGGTGGATGAACGTGTGGTTTTCTGTGAGATTGTGTGGAAGCGCAGAAAACCGGAGAAAGGGACTGACATGTTAGCGATTGAACGAAAAAACGAAATTTTAAACCGGCTGCGCAACGAAAAGCGCGTGCTGGTGAGCGAACTGGCTGAGGTTTACAACGTGACGGAAGAAACCATCCGGCGCGATCTGGACAAGCTGGAAAAAGAGGGCTATGCAACGAAGACCTACGGCGGCGCGATCCTTGGGAATACCACAAAAACCGATCTCTCTTACGCTGTGCGCAACAAGGCGAATGTGGAAGCCAAGAAGATGATTGCGGCGCTGATTGTGGATTTGATAGAAGACGGCGACCATCTGATGATCGACCACAGCTCGACCTGCTATTTTTCCATGAAAAAGCTGCGGGAGAAGAAGAATTTGACCGTGATCACAAACTCTGTAGAACTGGCATCGGAAATCTGCACGATTGAGGGCTGGAACGTCTATATGACAGGCGGACAGCTGCGGCCGGAGTCGATGGCGCTGTCCGGGCCGGCAAGCTTTGAAATTCTGCACACCTATCATGTGGATAAGACGCTGTTTTCCTGCAAGGGCATTGACATGGCGGCCGGGATTACGGATTCGAACGACCTGCATGCAGAAATCAAGCATGCCATGGTCTGCGCGGCCAAGCAGCCGATTTTGGCCGTGGACAGCAGCAAATTTGATAAGATTTCGTTTGTCAACATTGCGAGATTGCAGGAGGTGCGCGTGGTGGTGACAAACACGAAGCCGTCGGAGGAATGGCTGCGGACGCTGGCGCGGATGGAGATCCGGTGTATCTACCCGGAGCGGACGTGAGGCCGAATTGGGACGCTTCCGCGCTCTCGCGGCGGTATGCCGTGCGGGTGCTGACGGAGGCGGATGTGGAGATGATTTTCGCGCTTTGCAGGACGCAGACGCTCTTCTACCGGTACCACCCGCCGTTTGTGACGCCGGAGAGCATTCTGGAAGATCTTCGGGCCCTGCCGCCCGGAAAGACCGTGGCGGACAAGCTTTTTGCCGGATTTTTTGACGGCACGGCGCTGGCCGCAATTCTGGATCTCATTTGGGACTATCCGGCGCGCGGAACGGCGTGGCTCGGGCTTTTTATGCTGGATGCGGCGCGGCAGGGCCAAGGCGAAGGAACTGCGCTGGTGGGCGAAATTTTGCAGGCGCTGCGGGAGGCCGGAATGTCGCGGGTTCGGCTCGGCGTCGACCTGGGAAATGCACAGAGTTGGGCGTTCTGGACGAAAAACGGATTTTCGCAGGTGGACACAGGGCGCTATCTTGTGCTGGAACGGGCGCTTGGGGACGCTGCGGCTGTAGAATAAGAAGAGCCGCCCTGCCGGAATGGCCGGGGCGGCTTGGTATTTTGGTGGCTCAGGGCGTTTGGGGCACAGCTGACGCGGAAATGGTGACGCAGGGTTCGCCGTTGACGGCAGAGAAGGTAAACCGCAGGGTGGGTGCATCGGGTGTCCGCTCACGAACGGTCAGCGTGTCGCCGTCCTCCGTCACGTCATGCCAACCGGTCGTCTCATAGAACGCCGCAAAGAGGGCCTTGGCGTCGGGATATTCCGTCTCCCCGATCGTCACGGGATTGCAGTGATAGGACTGGCCGAGGCTCAGATCCTGCTCGTTCCGGTTCGACGTCACCGCGTCCAGTGCAAAAGCCGGGATCAGCGCGTCAAAGGCTTCGATGCTGCCCTCCTGTTCCGGCTGAATCCAGTAACGCATCCCCGTGTAGCGATACCACGGTGCATCCCAATCCTTGCGGTCGATCTGTGCCAGCCAATAAAAGTCCTTTGTACCGTTCTCCTGTGCCACAGTCAGCAGGTAGCCCGCCGGTTCTCCGCCGCGCGTGACCACCTCTGCGGTAAAGTCCTCACTTCCGCCGCGCCGCACGAGCTCATAGGGCGTCAGCTCCGACGTGAACTGATTGCCGCCGTAGTGCATGTAGTTCAGCGGGTTCAGCCGTGCGCCGTACTTCAGCTCCAGCACGTTCCCGCTGGGATAGGCCTGAGCGGGAATGGTCTTCTGCCAGCCGCTGCCGTCGCAGCCCACGAGCAGGAGCAAGGCCAGGAGCGAGATCAGGAACAGTCTCTTTTTCATTTGCAGCACTCCCCTCTCTGTTTTTTTCATCATACCACTGCTTTGGTCGGAAGATCTCTTAAAAATTCTGAAAAACGTCCGCCGGAAGACCGGCGGACGTTTGAATATCCAGTTTACTGCTTCAGCGTCGTTTTGGAGCCGAAGTAGTCCTTTGTCAGCTTGGCAACCACGCCCGACAGCGCAAACAGTGCGATGAAGTTCGGGATGGCCATAAGGCCGTTGAAGGTATCGGCGATGTCCCAGACGACGTTCAGCTTCGCGACTGCGCCGATCACGATCACCAGGATGAAAGCGATCTTGTAACCGCGAGCAAATTTCAGGCCGAACAGGTACTGCGCGCAGCGGCTGCCGTAGAGCGACCAGCCAAGCACCGTCGTGAACGCGAAGAGCATCAGCGCGACTGCAACAAACACGGAGGCAAATTTCGTGCCGAAGACCGTTGCAAACGCACCGGTGATCAGTTCGGAGTTGACGTACTCGCCGAACGGAATGTCCACGCCGCTGCAGATGATGGTCAGGGCCGTCAGCGTGCAGATGACAATGGTATCGGCAAAGACCTCGAAGATGCCATAGAGGCCCTGCTGGACCGGGCCCTTCGTGTCGGCTGCCGCGTGGGCGATGGCTGCCGAGCCGAGGCCGGCCTCGTTGGAGAACGCGCTCCGGCGCAATCCCCAGACGATGGTCTGCTTCAGGGCGATGCCCGCCGCCGCGCCGCCGACCGCACCTGGCGTGAAAGCGCAGGAGAAGATCTTGGCGAAGGCCGGGCCGATATTGCCCGCATGGGCAAAAATCACGACGAGCGCAAAGACGATGTAGAGCACGCTCATGAACGGAATGAGCTTTTCCGCGACCGCGCCGATGCGCTTGATGCCGCCAAAGAGGATCAGGCCCACCAGCGTCGCGATCGCGATGCCGAAGATGAGATTGAGCAGGGCGCGCTCCCCTTCCGCGGCGGGGATGAAGGCATCAATGGCGTTGTTGAGCGAACCGACGATGGAGTTGACCTGCGACATATTGCCGATGCCAAAGCAAGCGATGGCCGCGAAGACGGCAAACAGCACGCCGACCCACTGCCAGCCCTTGCCGAGGCCATTTTTCACATAGTACATCGGGCCGCCGACCCAGTCGCCCTTCGCGTCGCGCTCGCGGAAGCGGATGGAGAGAACCACTTCAGAATATTTGATGATCATGCCGAGCAGCGCCGCCAGCCACAGCCAGAACACCGCGCCGTAGCCGCCGAGGGCGATGGCCTGTGAGGTGCCGACAATGTTGCCGGTGCCGACCGTGGCGGCCAGCGCCGTGGTCACCGCCTGCATCGGCGTGACTGCGCCCGCGCCGGCCTCCTGCTTTTGAAACATCTTGCCAAGCGTATTTTTCACCGTATAGCCGAATTTGCTGAACTGAATACCGCGGTTGCGGATGGTCAGGTAGAGGCCGCCGAGGATCGTACATGGCAGGAAAATGTAGAGCCAGGCGACCGTGTTGAGCGTCCCGGTAAAAAAATGGATGATCGATTGCATAGAATGCCTCCTTTTCGGTTTCTCCCTCTTGCGTTCCGGCTTTCTGCGTTCCATAAAAAGCCAAATCTTTGATTCATTATAACATTAAACCGCGCATCTGACAAGAGAAAACCGCCAAAATTTAAATTTTGCCATTTGTCAAGAGTAAATGCACAAAAAAGCAAAAATATTTTTTATGAGGCCAG
>USLX01000016.1 GCA_900555665.1 uncultured Eubacteriales bacterium
CAACCATCCGGCAAACCTCTTCGTCGCCGGCTTCATCGGCACGCCGCAGATGAACCTCTTCGATGCCACACTCGCGAAGAAGGGTGACAAATACGTTGCCACCGTGCAGGGCAAGGACTTTGAGCTCCCGGCTGACAAGCAGGAGGCCCTCAAGTCCATGACCGACATCCCCACCGACATCATCGTTGGCGTCCGCCCCGTCCATGTCCATCTCGCCGACGACGGCATCGACGCCACGATCGACGTCTCCGAGCTGATGGGCTCCGAGCTGCACCTGCACGTCAACTCCGACGGCAAGGATGTCGTCATCGTCGTCCCGACCACGGACATCGACGTCGATGCGATCCACGGCGGCCATAAGCCCATCAAGTATTCCTTCCGCCCCGAGCTCATGCACTTCTTCCGCAAGGATACCGAAAAAAATCTCTTCTGATCCCAAGGCCCCCTCTTTGAGGGGGCCTTTTTGGATCAAAAGAGAAAAGAAGCAGCCCCGCGGCAGGCGCACGGCAGGGCAGGGGAATCTTCAGTTGTACCCTGCCTCCGGGTTTGCCGGCAGGGCGCAGTCTGTGTGGAAAGGATGGAGCGCCCATGGCCTCGGCGGCGTTCCTCAGCCAAGGGCGGTCCAGCATTCGTGCGCGCCGGTCTGCGACGCGGTATGGTCGACCGCTGCCTCCTGTAGCGGCAGAAAATAGCGGGCGTTCGCATCGCGGTTGTCCGAGAAAATGGGCATGCCGATGAGCAGATTGTCCAGCGAGGCCGGCGTCCGCCCCAGCAGCGCGTTGAAAATCTCAGCCGTCTGCCCGCGCGTGAGCGGTGCATCGGGATCAAACTGTTCTCCGTCAAAGCCCATCACCCAGCCGTAGCCGGTGGAAAAGCTGCGCTCCTGCGCTTCCCAGCCCGCCTCCAGTGCCGGCCAGCGCGCCGCCGCCTCCTCATGCCGGGAAAGGCGCGCGAGTGCCGCGGCCAGCTCCGGCCCCGTGACGCCCCGGTCCGGATGAAAGAGCCCGTCCGGTTCCGGATTCATCAGCTCGGCGCTGCAGACGAGCCCAACCGCATCCGCCGCCCAGTGTTCCGCCGGGACGTCCGGGCAGGAAGACGGCGCTTCCGCATCCGGCTTGTCGGCAAGACGCTGGAAGATCACCGCCAGCTGCGCCCGCGTGAGCGCGGCGCCGGGACGGATGCTGCCATCCGGGAAACCGGTCAGATAGGCCCCGTGGAACGCTTCTGCCGCGCGGACAGCCCCGGCCGCTGAAATCAAAAGTGCCGCCATCAACGCCGCAGCGGCCAAACACCGAATCATTCGCATCGCAAAGACCTCCTTTGTGCCCCTCCATTGTCGCACAGCCGCGGCAAATAACCCGTCGTTTCCCGGCACGGAAATTTTTTTGCCTTCCCACTTGACAAAGCCTGACTGTAGCGGTATACTTCTCCCATATAAACCGTTGAAGAAGTGGAAGTAAGCAGAACGCAGCCCGTCCAAGAGAGCCGCCGATGGTGTGAGTGCGGTACGGAGCGTCTGGCCGAATGGGCTTCTGAGGGTGCGCCGAACGAACAGTAGGCAAGCCGGAGCAGGGCGCTCCGTTATCAAAGGCCGGTATGTGTTGGCATACGCAAAGCGGGCGCGCAAGCGCCAAGCCGGGTGGCACCGCAGGAACGTTGATACCGCTCCTGTCCCAGCAAAACAGCTGGGACAGGAGCGTTTTTTATTTCCGGCGTCTCGCGCGCCCAGCGCGAAACGGCACGATGATCGCAAGCCAAGTCAGTTTAAATTGAAGGAGGATGTTAAAATGGCTGAACAGAAAATCCCGTACAAAATCTACCTTTCCGAAGAGGAAATGCCGAAGGCCTGGTACAATGTCCGGGCCGATATGAAAACGAAGCCCGCGCCGCTGGTCAATCCCGCAACCGGCAAGCCCTGCACGGCGGACGATCTGCGCCCCGTCTTTTGCGACGAGTTGATCCGGCAGGAGCTGGACGACGACACGGCCTACATCCCCATCCCGCAGGAGATCCGCGACTTCTATAAGATGTACCGTCCGTCTCCCCTCGTGCGGGCCTACTGCCTGGAGGAAAAGCTGCAGACCCCTGCAAAAATCTACTATAAATTCGAGGGCAACAACACCTCCGGCTCCCACAAGCTCAACTCTGCCATTGCACAGGCCTATTACGCCAAGCAGCAGGGCCTCAAGGGCGTCACAACCGAGACCGGCGCCGGCCAGTGGGGCACGGCCCTCTCGATGGCGTGCAGCTATCTCGGCCTCGACTGCAAGGTCTACATGGTCAAGGTCAGCTACGAGCAAAAGCCCTTCCGCCGCGAGGTGATGCGCACCTATGGCGCCTCCGTGACGCCGTCGCCCTCGGAAACGACGAACGTCGGCCGCGCAATTTTGAAGGAGCACCCCGGCACGACCGGTTCGCTCGGCTGTGCAATCTCCGAGGCCGTCGAGGCCGCGGTTTCCACGCCTGGCTACCGCTATGTGCTCGGCAGCGTGCTCAATCAGGTGCTCCTGCACCAGAGCATCATCGGCCTCGAGACGAAAACCGCGCTCGACAAATACGGTATCGTGCCGGACGTCATCATCGGCTGCGCCGGCGGCGGCAGCAACCTCGGCGGCCTGATTGCGCCGTTCATGGGCGAAAAGCTGCGCGGCGAACGCGATTACCGCATCATCGCCGTCGAGCCGGCCTCCTGCCCGAGCCTGACCCGCGGCAAATTTGCCTACGACTTCTGCGACACCGGCAAGGTCTGCCCGCTGGCCAAGATGTATACGCTCGGCAGCAGCTTCATCCCCTCGCCGAACCACGCCGGCGGCCTGCGCTACCACGGAATGAGCGGCATCCTCTCGCAGCTCTACCACGACGGACTGATGGAGGCCGTGAGCGTCGGGCAGACGAAGGTCTTCGAAGCGGCGGAGTATTTCGCGCGGGTCGAGGGCATCCTTCCTGCGCCGGAATCGAGCCATGCCATCCGCGCTGCCATCGACGAGGCCCTGCGCTGCAAGGAAACCGGCAAGGAGGAGACAATTGTCTTCGGTCTGACCGGCACCGGTTATTTCGACATGGTCGCCTATGAAAAATTCCACAACGGCGAGATGAGCGACGATATCCCGACGGACGAGGATCTGGCGCGCAGCTTCGCCCAGCTCCCCGTGGTCAACGCATAACCTTTCGTTTCTCAAAAAACAGGTGAACCGCGAAGCGGTTCACCTGTTTTATGCCCATTTTCCGAGAAGAACGCGGAACACACCATAAAAATGGGAGATTCCGTCAAAAATATGCCGGTTCGAGTCCACGGCCCGTTCGCCGATGTCGATGACGGCCGTGTGCGATTGCATTCGCTCGCCCCAGCCCGCGAGTCTCCGCCCCGTGCGGCCCAGCCGGCGGCCCAACCGCCCGGCCCGGCGGAACACCACATCGAGATACGCATGCACGAGGATCTCCGTTGCCATCGACCGCTCCGCAACTGCCATCGGCACCCCCAGAAGCGCCTCGTAGCGCGCGAGGATGTGCCGCGCAAGCGCGCGGGAGCCGTTGCCCCGCTGCGCCAGAAAATCCATCAGCGCGTGGTCGGTATCGATGCGGACGATCTGCGGCGCATAGCGGACGGTCACACCCGCAAAAAGGTACTCCTCCTGCATTTAGCCCTCCGTAGCCAGCCGGAATGTCATGCGCACCGGGTTGTGATCCGAGTTGGCAAAGCCAAGATCCACGACCTCGCTGTCCACAACCTCGATGTTCGGCGAGACCAGGAAGCCGTCCACGGTCAGCCGCAGCTGCCCGGCCTGATACGGCCCGTCCGCGTTGCGGCAGGACGCAGCAGGCGCTTCCGGGTCGACCGGCGCGATCAGTTGAAGATCCGTCGCTTCGATGAGGTCGGTGCGGATCGGCTGCGCCCAGGTGTAATCCCCGGTGTCGACGCCGAAATACTGCGTGCTCCCGCCCGGGAGCAGATCCTTGTTGAAATCGCCGCCGCCCACGACGTAGTTGCCCGCCTCATATTCCGCCTGCATATCCGCCAGGAGCAGCTCGAGCTGTTCGTCGGCGATTGTTCCGTCGGAGGAATAGGCCGAGAGGTGCAGGTCGTAGAGCACCAATTCTCGTCCGTTTTCCACCGGTACGCGCGACACGCTATAGCACCGGTCAAGGTCGAGCAGCTTCGTAAATCCCGTCTCCACCGGCAGGCTCCGCCGCACCGCGCTCTGCACGTCAAATTCCGTCAGCATCAAAAGTCCCGACCGGCTCGCGCCGTGCGGGTGGCGGAATGGATAGAGCAGAAACGGTGAATCATAATTCACGGCAAAGACCGACGAATGACCGGGGAGCGCCGCATAGAGCCATTCCCGCTCGTCGATATGGTAGGTGCGCGTGGAGTCAAAGTCGACTTCCTGCAGGAAATAGACATCCGCCGCCTGCTCCTGCACGCGCGCGGCGATCTCGTCGAGGTTGATCTTCAGGCGCTCCTCGCTCCACGCCCATGATTCCGTGCCTCCGTCCATGAAGAAGCCGTAGTCGTCCTCATACGCGCCAAACCCGATGTTCCACGTCAGCACGCGGTAGTCCCGCCCAGTCTGCGCGATAGGCTGCGGCTCCTGCGCATAGATGTCGAGCGTCTGATTGTCCGGAATGCGGTGATAATCGAGAAAGACGTATGCCACATAGCCGCCCACAAGCACCAGCAGCGCAAGCAGAACGAAAAACAAAATTTTCCAGAACTTTTTCATAAGCAAACCCCTCAAATTTCTTTTGCTTCTATCATACCCGATTCACGCCGGAATTGCAATCCGCCGCAAAACATGCTATGCTGTTGCACGGAGGGATCTTATGACAACATATCAGGTGTTTTTGATCATTGTATTTCTGTTCTTCTTTGGCTCCGGCGGCGGCTGGGTGCTGGAGCTGTTCTTCCGCCGCTTCTTCTCCGGGGCCAACCCCGAGCGCAAGTGGCTGAACCCCGGCTTTCTCTTCGGCCCCTGCGTGCCGCTTTACGGCTTCGGCACGGTGGTGCTGTTCGTGCTCAGCGAGTTTGAGAGCCAGATCTTCGGCCGGTTTGGCGGCAGTTGGTGGTACTATCTTGTGATGTTCTTCGGCATGGCCCTCGCGATGACGGCGCTGGAATACATCGCGGGCCTGATGAGCCTGAAGGTCATGCACCTGCGCCTCTGGGACTATACGAACTGCTGGGGCAACATTCAGGGCCTGATCTGCCCGCTGTTCACGTTCTTCTGGGGCGTGCTCGCTGCGCTCTACTATTTCCTGCTCTATCCGCGCCTGCGCAGGCTGGTGGTCTGGTTCGTGGCGCATCCGCTGTTTTCGTTCATTGTGGGCATCTGCTTCGGCATTTTCCTGATTGATTTTGCCTTCTCGCTCCACCTTGGCACGGCGCTGCGCAAGCGCGCGGTCGAGTTTGACAAGAGCGTCGAGTCCATCGATCTGCAGGCCATCCAGCGCCGTCTGCAAAAGCGCGGCGGCTTCTTCCGCTTTACCTCCATCAAGCCCCTCACCGAGCGCATCGACGCCTTCGACGAATTCCTGCACCGCAAGCCCGGTAAAAACGCCACCGCTGCAAAATAAATCGAAAAGAGGAGCTGATCCGATGAAAAAGCTGCTTGCGCTCATCCTTGCCGCAACGCTGCTGCTCGGCTGCGCCGTCACCGCGCAGGCCGCAGATCCCCGCAAGGCAGAGGCCGCTGCGGTGCTCTATGACCTTGGCCTCTTCCAGGGCACGGGCACGAATGCCGACGGCACGCCCGATTTCAGCCTTGACCGCGCGGCAAAGCGCGCCGAGGGCGTGACGCTCCTTGTCCGCCTGCTCGGCATCGACGAGGAAACACTGAAAAACGCCTCCGACGCACCGTTCACCGACGTGCCGGGGTGGGCAAAACCCTACGTCAACTTCGCCTACGAAAACGACCTGACAAACGGCATCAGCGCCGACAAGCTCGGCGCAAACGACGCCGTGACCGCCGCGCAGTATCTGACATTCGTTCTCCGCGCGATGGGTTACGTCTCCGGCGAGGACTTCGACTGGAGCGCCGCCTGGGCCCTGACCGACCGTCTCGGCATCACGCACGGCGAATACAACGCGAAGACAAACAAGTCCTTCCGGCGCGGCGACGCCGCGCTCGTCTCGGCCTGCGCGCTGAAGGCCGCGTGCAAAAACGGCAAAACGCTCTATGAAAACATCTTCGGCAAGCGCCTGCCGGACGACCTGCGCGTGCAGCTCTCCGCCCTCGCGGGCGAGACGGCCCGCCGCGACACGTCCAAGGCCGCGGACGGCTATGCCTCCTGCCTCGACGAACTGGATCTGCCCAGTATTCTGGGCCAGCCGCAGTATTCGCAGAAGCAGATCCGCGCAATGCAGGACTACACGCTCGACCAGCTCAAGGACGCAATCTACACCGTCCCTGACATGATCCAATACCTTGTCGAGACAAACTACGGTGAAAATCCCATCTGGGAAAACGACATCCATTTCAGCGATGGCAGCTATACATGGGCCATCAACAAATCCGCCTCCGGGGCGCTGGCCTCTGACTGCCCGAGCTGCGGCGCAGTCTCAAACCTGACGCGCTACATCCTCGAAGGGGACTACGACGACTGCGGCTACATCCTCTGGGGCACATATGACAAGGACAAAAACGAGACAAACGGCGGCCATGTCATCAATTTCTATCAGATCGGCAATCAGTATGTGACGTTCGACTATACGAGCGTCAGCGGCGGCAGCTTCCGCCCGAACGACACGAACTGCTGGGTCGTCGGCAGCACAAAGGCCATCGCCAAGCAGGCCTGCAAGCAGGAGACGGACGCCTACACCATCCACACCATTGTCCTCGACCGCGGTGCGTACCGGATGCAGCTCCCGCTTGGATGGCGGAACAAAAAGACGGACAAGAGCTGCTATTTCACCGCCGGGGCCTACCGCTACGACGCGGAGCTGCTCTATCAGGACGCCGACTGGCAGCAGTCCTGCCCAAGCTTTGAATATCATCCGTTCTTCGACGAGTCCGTCTCCATGGACGAGAGCCGCTATCCCGACTGGGCCTTCGACGGCACAAGCGACGAATACGGCACGCCGTCCGACGTCGCGGGCCTCTGCGTCTACTATCGCGGCTTCACGATCGAGCCGGGGTATCACTTCGGGCCGATCGAAGAAGGGCAGACCATTCAGGTCTATCTGGACGGCGTCCGTCAGACGAATTTCACGCTGCAGAACAGCAGCCCCGCCACCTGCCGCCTGGCCGTGCGGGACGACGGCACCATCGTCTGCGGCCGTGCCAGCGCCGACACGACCATTTATATCCGCTGCGGCACGTCGGAAGGGCGCTACATCCTTGGCGGGCCTTGAGCACTGATATCTCAAAATAAAAATAAGAATTATTTTTATTTTCTACTGGACAAATTCGCCATCGTATGCTATATTGATAAAAAAATACTGAAATAAACTTCAGGAGGACTGTTCCATGTACTGCGTGAAAAAAATGACTGAGGATCTCTACTGGGTCGGCGGCAATGACCGGCGGCTGGCACTGTTTGAAAACGTCTACCCCATCCCGCGCGGCGTGAGCTACAATGCCTATGTCGTTCTCGACGAGAAAACCGTCCTGCTCGACACCGTCGATCAGTCTGTCGCGCCCATCTTCTTTGAAAATCTGGCGCATGTCTTAAATGGCCGCAAGCTGGACTATCTCATTGTCAACCACATGGAGCCGGATCACGCCGCCACGATTGAGGCCGTCGTGCTCCGCTATCCGGAGGTCACGCTTGTCTGCAACAAGAAGACCGCGCAGATGATGAAGAACTTCTTCTCCTTCGACGTCGACAGCCGCGTCCACCTCGTCGCGGAGATGGACACGCTCACCACCGGCCGCCACACCTTCGCCTTTGTCATGGCCCCGATGGTCCACTGGCCCGAGGTCATGGTGACCTACGATGCCACGACGAAGACGCTCTTTGCCGCCGATGCCTTCGGCACGTTCGGGGCCCTGGGCGGCAATCTCTATGCCGACGAGGTCAACTTCCAGACCGAGTGGCTCGACGATGCCCGGCGTTACTATACCAACATCGTCGGCAAATACGGTACGCAGGTGCAGACCCTGCTGAAAAAGGCCGCAACGATCGACATTGAAATGATCTGCCCGCTGCACGGGCCGGTCTGGCGCAAGGACATCGGCTGGTTTATCGATAAATACGTCCATTGGGCGACCTATACGCCCGAGGACGAGGCTGTCGTCATCGCCTATGCCTCCGTCTACGGCAACACCGAGACTGCCGCGAACATCCTGGCCGGCAAGCTGGCTGACCTCGGCGTCCGCAACGTCAAGGTCTACGACGTCTCCGCGACGCACGCGAGCGAGATCGTCTCCGAATGCTTCCGCGCGAGCCATCTCGTTTTCCTCTCCACGACGTATAACGCGGGGATGTTCGTGAACATGGAAAATCTCGTCCACGATATCGTCAACCACAACCTCCAAAACCGCACCATCGCCCTCGTCGAAAACGGCTCCTGGGCGCCGACTGCGGGCGGCCTGATGCGCGCGGAGTTCTCGAAGCTCAAAAACTGCACCATCCTCGACGAGATGGTTACCATCAAGTCCAGCCTCAAGCCCGACCAGCTCACGCAGCTGGACGCGCTGGCCGAGGCCATCGTGGCCTCCATGCCGAAGCATGAGGTGCCGGTACACACCGCAGATGCCCCGGTCGAGCAGAACGCGATGTTCTCCCTGTCCTATGGCCTGTTCGTCCTGACGGCCCGCGACGGCGCGAAGGACAACGGCTGCATCATCAATACCGTCACGCAGCTGACCGATACCCCCAAGCGCATCTCCATCGCCGTCAACAAGGCGAACCTGACGCACGACATGATCCAAAAGACCGGCATGTTCAACGTCTCTGTCCTCTCAAACGACGCGCCGTTCGCAATCTTCCAGCACTACGGTTTCCAGTCCGGCCGCGACGTCGACAAGTTCGCCGGCGTGCAGGGCATGGCCCGCGCAACCAACGGCGTCTACTATCTGCCGTACTGCACGAACGCCTTCATCTCCGCGAAGGTCACGCAGACCATCGAGTTTGAGACGCATACGCTCTTTATCGCCGACGTCACCGAGGCGCGTCAGCTCTCCGAGGTGCCGTCCATGACCTACGCCTACTACTTCGCCAATGTCAAGCCGAAGCCCTCCAAGCTCGAAGAGCAGCATGGCTGGGTCTGCAAAATCTGCGGCTATGTCTACGAAGGTGAAGACCTGCCTGCCGACTTCATCTGCCCGCTCTGCAAGCACGGCGCAGAGGATTTTGAAAAACTGTAATCCCGCTCCAAAACCCACCCCTCACCCGGGTGGGTTCAGGCCTGCTGCGCCAGAAATATCATGAAAGGAAGCCTTTCCCATGCGTATCTTAGACAAGCTGGATCCCCAAGCCGTTTTTACCTACTTTGAAGACCTCTGCGCCATTCCCCACGGCTCCGGAAACACGAAAGCAATCTCCGACTACTGCGTCCGCTACGCCGAAGCCCACGGGTTTGAAGTGTATCAGGACGCACTGAACAATATCATTATGATCTGCCCGGCCACGCCCGGCTGCGAGGCCGCCGAGCCGGTCATTTTGCAGGGCCACCTCGACATGGTCACCGAAAAAGCGGCAGATTGCCCGCTGGATATGGCCAAAGACGGCCTCGCGCTGGCGGTCGACGGGGACTTTGTCTTCGCCAAAGGCACGACGCTCGGCGGCGACGACGGCATCGCCGTCGCCATGGCGCTGGCGGCCATGGACGATCAAACGCTGAAGCATCCCCGCATCGAGGCAATCTTCACCGTCGACGAAGAGGTTGGCATGGAGGGCGCGGCGGGCCTCGACGTTTCGCCGATCACCGCCCGCCGGATGCTGAACATCGACTCGGAGGACGAGGGCATCTTCACGGTCAGCTGCGCCGGCGGCGCGCGTGCCAATCTGGATGTAACGCTCTCGTGCGCGCCCTGCTCGCTGCCGACGGCCGTCCTCGAGCTCACCGGACTCACCGGCGGACACTCCGGCGAGGAGATCAACAAGGGCCGTGCCAATGCGGCGATCCTCCTCGGCCGCCTGCTTGCGGCGCTTTCCGATGTGGCGCCCTTCCGCCTGGTCAGCGCCGAAAGCGGCCTGAAGGACAATGCCATCCCTGCCGCGGCGCGTGCCGTGATCGCGGCGGAGGCGGATCAGATGGAGGCCCTGCGCGCCTGCGCAGACCGTATGGCCACGGCCTTCCGCGCGGAATATGCCGTCTCTGACCCAGGCCTGACGCTCACTGTCCGCCCCGGCAATCCCGCCCCCTCTGCGCTGACCGATGAGGCCGGTGCCGCGGTCGTCCGTTTTCTCCAGCTTGTACCGAACGGCATCCATGCCATGAGCATGGACATCCCCGGCCTGGTGCAGACCTCCTGCAACCTCGGCATCTTCCATGTCGCAGACGGCGCAATGCACGCCAGCTCTTCGCTGCGCAGCTCCGTTGCCTCGCAAAAGGCCATGCTCATCTCCCGTTTTGCCGCCCTTGCGGCGCTGCTTGGCGGTACGATGCACATTACCGGCGATTATCCCGCCTGGGAATATAAGCGGGAGTCCGCTCTGCGTGACACGATGATCTCTGTCTTCCGGGCGCAGTATGGCCGCGAACCGGAGGTCAAGGCCATTCACGCCGGGCTCGAATGCGGCCTGCTCTCCGGTAAGCTTCCGGGGCTTGACTGCGTTTCCTTCGGCCCGAATCTCTTTGACATCCATACCCCGCGCGAGCGCATGTCCGTCTCCTCGGTGCAGCGGACATGGAAGCTCCTGCGCGGCATTCTGGAGGCGCTTTGCTGAGCAAATCCTGCCTTTTTCCGGGACTGCGTGCTTTTTTTGCACGCAGTCCCGGCGTTTTTTATTTCTTTGCCGCAGAACGTTAAAAAAAGATTCACACATCCGCCCCCAAACAACGGTATAATAAGTTCCTGAAATGAGGCAGAAAAGGAGGGATCGCTTTGGATAAGGACCCCTATCAGGTGCTCGGCGTGTCGCAGAATGCCACCGAGGATGAGATCCGGCAGGCATATCGTACCCTGGCCAAAAAATACCATCCCGACCTCAACCCGAACGATCCCACTGCGGCGCAGAAGATGAACGAGGTCAACGAGGCCTATGACTTGCTGAAAAATCCGCAGGCGTACCGCCAGCAGCAGGCCCAGCAGCGCTATCAGCAGCAGACGCGCCAGCAGTATCAGAACCAGCAGTATTACGACCCCTTCGGCTTCTGGGGCGGCCAGAGCCAGAATCAGGATCCGCCGCACTATACCTACACCTATTACACGAACTACCGCCCGCAGCAGGACGGCGACGACGCGCAGAACCAGAACCAGTATCAGTGGACATACCGCCATACGCGGCGGCGCGGCAGCATCCTCGGCAAGATCTTCCTGATCTATCTGCTGTTCCAGCTGTTCTACGGCCTGTTCGGCGGTTGCAGCTATGTGTATCTGAATCCCTACGGCTATTCCACTTACGACAACAGCAGCTACTCCGACACCTATCAGAGCGGCAGCCAGCAGACTGCCCCCTACTATGGCTACGGCTTCGGCAGCCAGAAGAGCACGAACACACAGGAGGACTGAGCTGTGCGTCTGTTTTCAAAAAAGCCCGCCGCGCCGGATGAGGCGCTTGAGGCGCTGCGCGGCGAATATCAAAACTATCGCCGCCGCACCGCCGCGCAGCTCGAGCGGGCGGAGGCCGACGGTATGAAAAAGGCGGTGCTCGCGCTGCTCCCGGTCTACGATGACCTGGCCCGTGCGCTGGATGCGCCATGTACGGATGAGGCATACTATCACGGCATCGAGCTTTTGATGCAAAAGCTGCTTGCGCAGCTTGCCGCGCTGCAGGTTGTCCCGATGGACAGCCTCGGGAAATGCTTCAATCCGGCCTATCATGAGGCCATCTGCCATGTGGATGACCCGGAAAAGCGTCCGGAAGAGATCGTGCAGGTGGCGCTGACCGGCTTCACCATGGACGAGACGGTCATCCGCCACGCCAAAGTCATCGTCGCGAACTGAACGGCAGCCCGCAGCGGCCATCCTGCCCTGCCGGCTGTCGTTTATAAAATTGGAGGAACTTTCTATGGGAAAAATCATTGGCATCGATCTTGGAACGACCAATTCCTGCGTCGCGGTCATGGAGGGCGGGGAACCCGTCATCATTCCCAACGCGGAGGGCGGCCGGACGACGCCGTCCGTCGTGGCCTTTTCAAAGACCGGCGAGCGCATGGTCGGCAGCCTTGCCAAGCGCCAGGCTGTCACGAACCACGACCGGACCATTTCCTCCATCAAGCGCCAGATGGGCACCAACTATAAGGTCAATATCGACGGCCACAAATATACCCCGCAGGAAATTTCGGCCATGATCCTGCAAAAGCTCAAGGCCGACGCCGAGGCCTTCCTCGGTGAGCCGGTTTCCGACGCGGTCATCACCGTCCCGGCCTACTTCACCGACGCGCAGCGCCAGGCCACAAAGGACGCCGGCAAAATCGCGGGCCTGAACGTCCAGCGTATCATCAACGAGCCGACCGCCGCGGCCCTCGCCTACGGCATCGACAAAGAGGCCGAGCAGAAGATCATGGTCTACGACCTCGGCGGCGGCACCTTCGACGTCTCCATTCTGGACATTTCCTCCGGTGTGATCGAAGTCCTCGCCACGGCGGGCAACAACCATCTCGGTGGTGACGATTTTGACCAGTGCATCATGGACTACCTGGTGCAGGAGTTCAAAAAAGAGAATAAAATCGACCTCTCGCGCGACGCCGCCGCGATGCAGCGGATCCGCGAGGCCGCCGAAAAGGCGAAAATCGAGCTGTCCGCCATGACGCAGACCACCGTCGAGCTCCCGTATATCACGGTCGGCAAAAACGGCCCGCTGCACATGGACATTCCGCTCTCCCGCGCGAAATTCAACGACTTGACCTATCATCTCGTGCAGGCCACGCGCGAGCCGGTCAATCAGGCCATCAACGATTCCGGCGTCTCCATCGCCCAGATCAGCAAGGTGCTCATGGTCGGCGGTTCGAGCCGTATCCCAGCTGTGCAGGACTTGGTCCAGTCCATTACAGGCACGCTCCCGTTCAAGGGCATCAACCCCGACGAGTGCGTCGCCATGGGCGCCTGCCTGCAGGGCGGCGTCCTGTCCGGCACGGTGCAGGGCCTGCTCCTGCTCGATGTCACGCCGCTCTCGCTCGGGATCGAGACGCTCGGCGGCGTCTGCACCCGTGTCATCGAGCGCAATACCACGCTCCCCATTCGCAAGAGCCAGATTTTTACCACGGCCTCCAGCTTCCAGTCCTCGGTCGACGTCCACGTTCTGCAGGGCGAGCGCCCCATGGCACACCAAAATAAGGAGCTCGGCCGCTTCCAGCTCACCGGCATCCGCCGCGCGCCGCGCGGCGTCCCGCAGATCGAGGTCACGTTCTCCATCGATGCCAACGGCATCGTGAACGTCAGCGCGCGGGATCTCGACACCGGCAAGGCACAGGCCATCACCATCACTGCCAGCTCCAACATGAGCCAGGCCGACATCGACCGCGCCGTGCGCGAAGCGCAGCAGTATGCTGCGCAGGATGCCGAGCTCAAGGCGCAGGCTGTCGCGCGCGACCGCTGCGAGCAGCTTATCTATCAGGCAGGCAAAGCCGCAAAGGGCATGAGCAAGGAGCAAAAAGCCGCTGTCGCCGAGGGTGTCAAAGAAGCCAAGCGCGCCGTTAAATCCAAGGATGGCGCCCAGATGGCCGCTGCCGCTGACCGCCTCGAGCAGCTGCTTCAGCAGGCCGGCGTCACGATCGACCCGAACGCGCAGTATTCCGGCAGCTATGAAAACCCGAACGATCAGCCCATGGAGGATGACGTCATGGACGCCGATTTTGAAGAAATGCCCTGATCGCGGGTCGGGCGTATTGCTGTTTTACCGCATTGCCGAAAAAAAGCAAGATTTGCTGCGTTTTACGGTTGACATTCCCAAAAAACGTGCTATAGTTAGATATCATAAATCAACAAGAGGCTTTGACATGAAGACCAGTTCCGTTATTTTTGCATACTTTTACTACTTTACTATGAATTCATAGTAAGGCTGATTTGTGTTGCAAAAAAACGGAAGCAAAACAAGCTTTTGACGCTGCACAGGTTGGGCCTGTGCAGCGTTTTTGTTGTAATGCAGGCAGCTCCGATGCGCCCCGACACCAAATCGGGCACGCGCAGTCCTGCCGCAGAGCGCGGCAGATACTGAAAATTTGAATGATATGGAGTGTAAACTTCCAAACACAGGAGGATAAACAGATGATCGTAGTATTGAAGCATGGCGTTTCCGTAGACAGCCGCGACCAGCTCATCGGCTGGCTGAAAAACCTCGGCCTGAACATCCACGTCTCCGAGGGGAACTATCAGACCATTCTCGGCCTCGTCGGCGACACGAGCCGCGTCGATATGGATCTTGTGTCCAGTCTCGACATTGTCGACAGCGTCAAGCGCGTGTCCGAGCCGTTCAAGTGCTGCAACCGCAAATACCACCCCGATGACACGGTTGTGCAGGTCGGCGACGTGAAGATCGGCGGCGGCAACTTCTGCATGATCGCCGGCCCCTGCTCGGTCGAAACCGAGGAGCAGATTGTCGCCGTGGCCAAGGCCGTCAAGGCCTCCGGCGCGAATATGCTGCGCGGCGGCGCGTTCAAGCCCCGCACGTCCCCCTATGATTTTGCGGGCCTCAAGGCTGAGGGGATCGAGCTGTTGAAAATCGCCCGGCAGGAGACGGGCCTGCCCATCGTCACCGAGATCATGAGTATCACCGATCTTCCGCTCTTCGACGATGTGGACGTTTTGCAGGTCGGCGCGCGGAATATGCAGAATTTCGACCTTCTGCGCGAGCTCGGCAAGACCAATAAGCCGATTTTGCTCAAGCGCGGCCTTGCCAACACGCTCAAGGAGCTGCTCATGAGCGCTGAATACATCATGGCCAGCGGCAACGAGCAGGTCATCCTCTGCGAGCGCGGTATCCGTACGTTCGATGATTACACGCGCAACACGCTCGACCTCGCGGCGGTTCCGATGCTGCATGAGCTGTCGCACCTGCCGGTCATTGTCGATCCGAACCATGCCACGGGCATCAACCGCCTGGTTCCGCCGATGGCGCTGGCCGCGACGGCGGGCGGTGCGGACGGCCTGATCATCGAGGTTCACAACGATCCCATCCACGCCCTCTGCGACGGGGCGCAGTCGCTCCGGCCCGAGCAGTATGACGAGCTGGCGAAGAAGGTCGCCGAAATCCGAAAGGTGGTCATGGCATGAGAGTCGGGATTGTGGGCCTCGGCCTGATCGGCGGCTCGTTTGCCAAGGCATACCATGCCGCGGGCTGGGAGGTGCTGGCGGCGGATATCGACCGCCAGATGCTGGACTTTGCGATGCTGCAGGGCGCGGTGAACGGCGAACTGACGGAGAATGCGCTGGCAAGCTGTGATCTCATTTTAATTGCGGTTTATCCGCGCGCAGCGGTGGAATACCTGCAAAAATATGGCGAAAAAATTGGGAAAAAGCCGATTGTGATCGATTGCTGCGGCACGAAGCGCGTTGTCTGCGCAGCCTGCTTTCCGCTGGCGGAGCGCTATGGCTTCACTTACCTCGGCGGGCATCCGATGGCCGGCACGCATAACTCCGGCTTCAAATACGCCACGCCGACCATGTACCACGGCGCGCCGATGGTGCTTGTACCGGCGAATTTTAATGATATCGAGCTGCTGTCCCGCGTAAAAAGCTTACTTTCTCCGCCCGGTTTTGGCAGGTTTTCCGTCACAACGGCGGAAAAACACGATGAAATGATTGCGTTTACCTCGCAGATGGCACATGTTGTCTCCAACGCCTATATCAAAAGCCCCACAGCCGGCAGCCACAAGGGCTTTTCCGCCGGAAGCTATAAGGATCTGACGCGCGTCGCGTGGCTCAATCCGCAGATGTGGGCAGAGCTGTTTTTGGAAAACAAGGATTTTTTGATGAAAGAACTGAATATTTTGATCGAAAATCTGAGAAAATACGAACTTGCAATGGAGCAGGACGATCTGGAAGGATTGGCTGCGCTGCTCGAGGAAGGGCGGCGGCGCAAGGAGGAGGTCGACGGACATTGAATACGATCCATATTGCGGCCTCTCGGGAATATGATGTTCTGATCGGACGCGGACTGCTCTCGGAGCTCGGCGCGCGCTGCGCGGAGGTGCTGGATGGGCGGACGGCCGCACTGATTTCGGATGACAGCGTGTTCGCGCTCTATGGGAAACAGGCGGCGGAGAGTCTGGAGAAGGCTGGATTCCGGGTTGTCAGATTTGTATTTCCACATGGAGAAACATCAAAAAATCTTACGGTTTATGGGAGAATCCTGAATTTTTTGTGCGAAAATCATCTCTCCCGAAATGACTTCGTTGTCGCACTCGGCGGCGGCGTTGTGGGCGATTTGGCGGGCTTTGCTTCTGCGACGTATCTGCGCGGAATCCGGTTTGTGCAGGTGCCGACGACACTGCTGGCAATGGTAGATTCTTCCGTCGGCGGAAAGACGGCGGTGGATCTGGACGGGGGAAAGAACCAGGCGGGAGCGTTCTGGCAGCCGTCGCTGGTGGTCTGCGACTACGATTTGTTGGACACTTTGCCGGAGCGGGAATATCGCTGCGGATGCGCGGAGGTCATCAAATACGGATTGATGGAAAATGTCTCATTCTTCGAGGATTTGATGAGAATTCCGGCAAAAAATCAGTATGAAAATGTAATTTCAACCTGTGTTGAAATGAAGAAAAAGACCGTTTTATCGGATGAATTTGATCGTGGAGAACGGCAGAAGCTCAATCTTGGGCATACAATTGGACATGCGGTGGAGAAATGCAGCGGATTTTCACTGCTGCATGGTGAGTGTGTGGCCATTGGGATGGCGGTGATCACACGCGCGGCGGCACGGAAGGGCTTTTGTTCGGCAGAAACGGTGAAAGCGGTTGAAAATATCCTGAAATGCTATGATTTACCGGATAAAACGGACTATTCCGCGGATGAATTGTTTAAAACAGCGCGATCGGACAAGAAGGTTTCAAATGGAAAAATCAGTCTGATTGTGCCGGAAGCAGTCGGAAAATGCCGGATTCTGCCGATCCCGGAGGCGGAGCTGCGGGACTGGATGCAGGCCGGAGGAGTGCTATGAAAAGTTCGGTTTTTCACGGTTTTCGAAGCGGAAGTCTGAAAATTCCGACTTCAAAATCGATGGCACATCGCATACTAATTTGCGCGGCACTTGGAAAAAGTTCTGTAATTCTGCATTTTAATGGAATTTCCAACGATATTTTGGCTACAATTGTTTGCTTACGAGTTCTTGGGGCGGAAATCGCAGAATTGCGAGGCGGAGATTGGCGTGTAACGCCGATTTTGGCGACTCCGAAGAAAGAATGTTCGCTTTTCTGCGGCGAAAGCGGGTCTACACTACGATTTTTGCTTCCAATTGTTGGAGCTTTGGGGGCGCGGGTGGTCTTCCACATGGAGGGACGGCTGCCGGAGCGGCCTTTGGAACCGCTGATTTCCATTTTGCGCGAGCATGGCATGAAAATTGAAAAAACAGGTAGTTCTTTGAAATGCAGCGGAATTTTATCCGGCGGAATATTTGAAATTCCGGGGAATATTTCTTCTCAGTATATCACGGGCCTGCTGATGGCCTTGCCGTATCTTTCGAGCGGCGAGGCAGCGGTATGTGATGCGGCAGCGCAGCGGCAGGGCTTGCGCCTGGCAAGCGGCAATGTGCTGCGGGTGACGGGTGACGTGGAATCCGCAGCCTATATTGCGATGACAGAGCAGGTTTTGCGCCTGGCCGGAGCACGGTTTGAAAAGCACGGATGGGAATATTCCATCCCGTGCGGACAGGTGTATGAGCTGCCGGAGCGCACGGCGGTGGAGGGCGACTGGTCGAACGCGGCCTTCTTTCTCTGCATGGGCGCGCTCAGCCCGGCGGGTGTGACGGTGTGGGGGCTGCGCGCGGATTCCGCGCAGGGCGACCGGGCGGTTCTGGAGGTACTGCGCGCGATGGGCGCGGAGGTTTTGCCGGGGACGGAGGGCGTGACGGTGCGGCGCGGGCAGCTGCGCGGTGTCGCGATTGACGCCAGGCCGATTCCGGATCTGATCCCGGCGCTGTGCGCACTGGCGGCCACGGCGGAGGGGGAGACACGAATTCTCCACGCAGGCCGGCTGCGGCTGAAAGAATCCGACCGGCTGGCCTCGACGGCGGCGATGCTGCGTGCGCTCGGCGGCGACGTGGAGGAGCTGCCGGAAGGTCTGCGCATCCGAGGGGTGCGGAGGCTGCGCGGCGGAACGGTTGATGCCTGCAACGATCACCGGATCGCGATGGCGGCGGCGGTGGCCGCGTGCGCATGCGAGGAGGCGGTGACGGTGCTCGGGAGCGAGTGTGTGGACAAGTCCTATCCGGGATTCTGGGAGGATCTTGCGGCGCTGAAAGGAGCGGAAGGATGAGCAGCAGCTATGGTGAGAATCTGCATCTGACCATTTTTGGCCAATCGCACGCCCCGGCCATCGGCGTGACGCTGGAGGGAATCCCGGCGGGGCAGCGCATCGATTTGGAAGAGCTGCAGCGTTTTTTGGACCGGCGGGCGCCGGGGCGGAGCGAATTTGCAACGCCGCGCAAGGAGGCCGACCGGGCGGAGTTCCTCTCGGGGCTTGTGGAGGACGTGACGTGCGGCGCACCGCTGACGGCGATCATCCGGAATACGAACACGCGCTCCGGGGACTACCGGAATCTTGCGGTGGTGCCGAGGCCGGGCCACGCCGACTATACGGCGGCGGTGAAATACGGTGGAGCGCAGGACACGGCGGGCGGCGGACATTTTTCCGGCAGGCTGACGGCACCGCTGTGTATCGCGGGCGGCATCTGTTTGCAGCTGCTGCGGCGCGAGGGGATTGAAATTGTGTCGCGGATTGCGGCCATTGCCGGCGTGGAGGACAGCGGCGAACTGACGGCCTCCACGGCGGAAAAGGCGTTCCCGGTTGTGGACGACGCGCGCGGCGCGAAGATGCGCGAGGCCATCGCGGCGGCAAAGGCGGAGGGGGACTCCGTCGGCGGCGTGGTTGAGGTGGCGGCGTTTGGGGTGCCGGTGGGCCTGGGGGAACCGATGTTCGGCGGGATGGAAAACCGAATTGCGGGAATCGTATTCGGCATTCCGGCGGTGAAGGGACTGGAGTTTGGCGAAGGCTTCGGCGCGGCACGGCTGCGCGGGAGCGAGAACAACGACGAATTCTGCATCCGGAACGGGAAAATCGGCACAATCACCAATCACTGCGGCGGAATTTTGGGCGGAATCACGGACGGCATGCCGCTGCGCTTTTGCGCGGCGGTGAAGCCGACGCCGTCCATCTTCAAGCCGCAGCGGAGCGTAAATCTCGAGACGATGGAGCAGACAACCTTACAAATTCAGGGGCGGCATGACCCCTGCATTGTGCCGCGTGCGGTTCCGGTGATGGAGGCGGCGGCGGCCATTGCGATCTACGATGCGCTGCTTGGGCGCAGGAAGGAAAGGACGGACGGGAAATGGATCTGAAGGAATACCGGGGAAAGATTGACGAGATCGATCAGAAGCTGGTCGCGTTGTTTGCCGAGCGGATGGATGTGGCTGCGGGGATTGCGGCCTACAAAAAGGAGCATGGGCTGCCGGTGCTCGACCCGGCGCGGGAGCGGGCAAAGCTGCTGGACGTGGCGGAAAAGACGCCGGAGGCGCTGCAGGAATATGCGGTGTCGCTCTATTCGCTGCTCTTTGAGCTCAGCCGCAGCTATCAGAACCGGCTGCTCGGCAAGCCCTCGGCGCTGACGGAGGAAATCCGGGCGGCCATCGAGCAGACGCCGAAGCTCTTCCCGGAGAAGGCGGCGGTGGCCTGCCAGGGCGTGGCGGGGGCCTATTCGCAGCTGGCGTGCGACAAGCTGTTCCGGCTGGCAAACGTGCTGTATTTTAACTCCTTTGAGGCGGTGTTTTCGGCCATTGAGGCGGGACTTTGCCAGTATGGCGTGGTGCCGGTGGAAAACAGCACGGCGGGCTCGGTCAATGCGGTATACGACCTGATGACGCACCACAACTTCCGCATCGTGCGGAGCATCCGCATCAAGGTGGACCACAATCTGCTGGTGAAGCCGGGGACGAAGCAGGAGGACATCCGAGAGATCTACTCCCACCAACAGGCGCTCAGCCAGTGTCAGCAATATCTGCAGAAGTTTCAAAACGTCAAGATCATCCCGTGTGAGAACACGGCGATCGCGGCCAAGCGCGTGGCCGAGTCGGACGGCGGGTGCGCGGCGCTCTCGTCGCGCGAGTGCCAGAAGCTCTATGGGCTGGAATGCCTGGAGGCCTCGGTGCAGGATCAGGACAACAACTTCACGCGCTTCATCTGCATCTCGAAGAAGCTGGAAATTTATCCGGGCGCGGACCGGACGAGCCTGATGGCGGTGCTGCCGCATGAGCCGGGCTCGCTCTACAAGCTGCTCTCACGGTTCTATGCGCTGGGGCTGAACCTCAACAAGCTCGAGAGCCGGCCGATGCCGGATCGGAACTTTGAGTTTATGTTCTACTTTGACCTGGACACGCCGGTCTATTCGCCGAAGCTGCAGGAGTTGATCGGGGAGATGCCGGAGCTTTGTGAGGAGTTTGCGTATTTGGGCAGTTACAGCGAGGTGGTTTGATGCGTTGCGGTTTGCTGGGGCGGAAGATCGGATACAGCTATTCGCCGATGATCCAGGGGATGCTGGCGTCCTACCGCTATGACCTGTTTCCGACGGAGCCGGAGGAATTGGACGGCTTTTTGCGCGGGGAGTGCTGGGACGGACTGAATGTGACGATTCCGTATAAGCGGGAAGTGGTGCGGTACTGCGCGGAGCTGTCGGAGACGGCGGCGAAGCTCGGGAGCGTGAATACGCTGGTACGGCGCGCGGACGGGACGATTTTTGGGGCGAATACGGACTATGACGGATTTCGCTACCAGGTGGAGCAGAGCGGGATCGGCGTCGTGGGGAAGAAGGCACTGGTTTTGGGCAGCGGCGGCGCGTCGGTGACGGTATGCGCGGTGCTGCGCGATTTGGGCGCGGCGAGCGTGACGGTGATCTCGCGCTCCGGCCCGGACAACTATGAAAACCTGGAGCGGCACGCGGATGCGCAGATCGTGGCGAACACGACGCCGCTGGGGACGTATCCGAACACGGGCGCGGCGGCGGTGGATCTGCGGCTGTTTCCGCGGTGCGAGGGTGTATTTGACATTGTGTACAATCCGGCGCGGACGGCGCTTTTGATGCAGGCCGAGCAGCTCGGGATCCCGCGGGCGGGCGGGCTGCGGATGCTGGTGGCGCAGGCGCGGCGGAGCGCGGAGCTGTTTACCGGGACGACGATTCCGGACGCGCGGCTGAGCGAGATTGAGCGGAGCGTGCGGGCGCGGCTGGAGAACATCGTGCTCATCGGGATGCCGGGGTGCGGCAAGAGCACAGTGGCGGAAAAACTCGGCGCGCGGCTGGGCCGCGAGGTGATCGAGAGCGACGAGTGGATTGCGAAGCAGGCCGGAAAGAGCGTCCCGGAGATCATTTTGCAGGATGGCGAAGTGGAATTCCGGCGGCTGGAGACGGAGGCGCTGCGCGAGCTCGGCAAACGCTCGGGCATCATTCTCTCAACCGGCGGCGGGTGCGTGACGCGGAGCGAAAATTATCCGCTGCTGCATCAGAACGGAACGATCTTCTGGCTGCTGCGCAGCCCGTGGAAGCTGTCGAGCGAGGGCAGACCGCTGTCGCAGGTGGAGTCTGCCGAGGCAATGTATGCCAGGCGGGAGCCGATGTACCGGCGGTTTGCGGATGTGAAGGTGGACAACGAGGGCGCGATTGAGCGCACGGTGGAGGCAATTGCCAGGAGGTTTGGATGAAAATTCTGGTGATCAACGGGCCGAACCTCAATTTGCTGGGGCTGCGGGAGCCGGCGATCTACGGGTCGCAGAGTTATGAGTGTCTGGTGGAGAAGATCCGGACGTTTTGCGACGCGGAAGGCGTGGAGGTTTCCTGTTTTCAGTCGAACCACGAGGGGGCCATTGTCGACGAGATTCAGGCGGCGTATGGCGTCTATGAAGGAATTGTGATCAATCCGGCGGCGTATACGCACACGAGCGTGGCGATTTTGGATGCGCTGAAGGCGGTGGCGATTCCGGCGGTGGAAGTGCATATCTCGGATGTGGACGCGCGGGAGCCGTTCCGGCAGGTCTCTTACGCGGGGATGGCCTGCGTGAAGACGTACAAGGGGCTTGGCTTTGACGGCTACCTGGAGGCAATCCGGTTTTTGAAGGAGTATTTGGCATGATTTCGCAGAGAATGATCGATTGGGGCAGCCAGGGCTGCGGGATTCGGGAGATCGCGGCCTACGGCGAGGCACGGGCGGCCGTGGTGGGCGCGGAGAACGTGTTCAACTTTACGATCGGCAGCCCGAGCGTGCAGGCACCGGCATGTGTGGCGCAGAGTATCCGACATCTGCTGGACACCGTGCCGCCGGAGGTGCTGCACGGGTATACGCCGGCGCCTGGGCTGTACCAGGTGCGCGCGGCGATGGCGGAGGCGCTCTCGGGCGAATTTCGGACGCAGTATCGCCCGGAGGATATCTTTATGACGGCGGGCGCGTGTGCGGCGCTGGCAATCATCTGCGCGGCGCTCATTGGGCCGGGCGAGGAGGCCGTGACAGCGACACCGTATTTTTCGGAATATCGCGTGTATGTGGAAGCGGCGGGCGGCCGGCTCGTGGAGGCGGCGTCTGAGGCGGAGACGTTTCAGCTGGATCTTGCGGCGATGGAGGCAGCAATCTCGCCCCAAACGGCACTGGTGCTGCTCAATTCGCCGAACAACCCGTCCGGCGTGGTGCTGCGGCGCGAGGGATTGGAGGCGCTGGCGGCGCTTTTGACGAAGAAGGCCGCGGAGTATGGGCATCCGATCTATCTGGTGGCGGATGAGCCGTATCGCGCGCTGGTATATGGTGGGGTGGAGGTGCCGTTTTTGCCGGATCTGTATCCGGATACGGTATACTGCACGTCGTTCAGCAAGTCGCTGTCGCTGGCGGGCGAGCGCGTGGGGTATCTGGCGGTGGCGGCGCAGGCTGCGGAGCATGACCGGCTGCTGGAGGCCATCGCGGGTGCAAGCCGGGCACTGGGATATATCAATGTGTCGACGATGTTCCAGCTGATTGCGGCGGAGTGCGTCGGGAAGACGGCGGATCTGTCGATCTATGAGGCGAACCGGGACTATCTGTACCGGGAGCTTACGACGCTGGGCTATCGGTGCGTGCAGCCGGACGGGGCGTTCTATCTGTTTCTCCGGACGCCGGAGGGCTGGTGCAGGCGGGCGATGGAATGCGATCTGCTGCTGGTGCCGGGCGAGGAATTTGCCTGTCCGGGCTATGCGCGGCTGGCCTATTGCGTGCCGATGGAACGGCTCCGGCGGGCAATGCCGCGATTCGCGGCGCTGGCGCGGGAATTTGGATTATTGGGATAGATAGTGCTTGAGACTGTCAAAAAACAATAAAATGCAGCTCTGCGAGAGAGCTGCAGGGGATGGCCCAGGCCAGCTTCTCTTGCCCTTCGGGCAATTCACCTTCAGCGTGAAGGGGGCAAAGAGCCCCCTTCGCGTTCCATCAAGC
>USLX01000017.1 GCA_900555665.1 uncultured Eubacteriales bacterium
AAGTTCAGAAAACTGGACAAAGCAGCGGGGCGAGGAGACTTTTTCGACACGCTGACCGCGGAAATCTGAAGTTTCTTCAGATTTCCGCGGTTTTTCGTTTGCCGGTGGAAGGGGGCGTTCCGGCGGGATGGCGCAGGGGAGGCTTTTGGAAGGAAATTGGAGATTGAGAGAAAAAGCGGCCGCCGCAGAGGGGTCTCCGCGGCGGCTTGGTGTATGGGGTTCTTTCCACCGGAGGACGGTGGGGCGTCAGGGGCGGAGGAGGAGGCCGGAGGCGAGATCCTGCCAGGCCTGCTGCTTTAATACGACGTGCTGCTTTTTGCCTGTGGCGTTATAGGGCAGCTCCCGGACGAAGCGGTAATAGCGCGGGCATTTATAACCGGCGAGATCGTCGTTGTGGGCGCACCAGTGCGCGAGGTCGCGAACGGTCAGCGATTCGTCAGACGGGATGATGTAGGCCGCGACGGACTCGCCGCGCGAGGCGTCCGGCACGCCGATGACCATGCAGGCGGCGACCTGGGGATGCTGCGCGAGCACCTCCTCGAGCTGGGCCGGGTAGATATTTTCTCCCATGCAGACGATCATATCGTCGCGGCGGCCGCAGATGGTGAGAAAGTGGCGGTCGTCCCAGGTGGCAACGTCGTGGGTGTAGAACCAGCCGCCGGAATAGCGCTCGGCGGTGAGGTCGGGATTTCCGGTGTAGGAAAGGCCGGATTTATAGGGGGCATAGATGGCCACCTCGCCGGGGGTTTTGCCATCGGTGGGGACAAGGTCATCCGGATCGGAGCGGCGGCCTTCCCGGAGGCGGACAACGCGGATTTCGTCATCCGTGCAGGCGCGGCCCGCTGTGCCGGCCATCTCGGGCAGATCCTCCGGGCGGAGGAAGCTGTTCCAGAAGGTCTCGGTTGTGCCGTAGCCGTTGAAGATGCGCGGCGTGAGCAGGCGCTGATAGCGGATGCAGCTTTCGCGCTCGAGGGGGCTGCCCATGGTGACGATGCCGTGCAGGCCGGTCAGGTCGGTGGGATGCTTTTCCTGGCGGGCAGCCAGCTTTTCGAGCGCGGAGGGAACACCGATGAGGAAGGTGACGCCGTAGCGCTCCACCGCGTCGAAGCAGGCCTTCGCGCCGAACATGCGCAAAACGACCAGGCTTGCGCCCGCATAGAGCGTCGGCGAGGGGCCGCCGGAATGGAGGCCGCCGCGATGGAACCAGGGGGTGAGGTTCATGGTGACGTCATTGGGCGTGAGGGGGAAGTGCATGATGGCATCGTGCGCGGAGAGCACCTCATTGGCGGCGTAGACGGGGACGCCCTTGGGCGTACCGGTGGTGCCGGAGGTGGAAAGGCGCGTGACTTCGTCGTAGAGGTTGGGGACGTAGTCTGTGACGGGCTCGGACGCGGGGAAGCGGGCGAGATAGTCGTCAAAGAAGCAGTGATCCGCGGGGAGGGCGGGGCGAGCGCCCCGGGCGTCGACGGCCAGCACCAGCGCGGGGCGGAACGCGGCGAGGGAGAGGGCCTTTTCGGCCATGTCGCGCACGTCGCAGTCGTAGATGTAGACCTTTGGGCGGTCGCGGTCGAGCAGGCGCGCGGTTTCGCCGGGGGAGAGGTTGAAGTTGACAGGGCTGTTGATGGCGCCGAGCTTTTGCGGGGCGATGTAGGAGAGGACGAACTGCGGAGAGTTCATGAGCTGATAGAGGACGAGGTCGCCCTGGGTGACGCCTGCGGACTGCAGGGCGTTCGCCAGGCGGTTGACGTCCTCGTTCAGCGCGGCATAGGTCCAGGTTTTGCCGCTGAGGGGATCGAAAAGGGCGGGCTTTTCCGCAAAACGGCGTGTGTTGCGCAGGAAACCGGAGATCCAGGTGAAACTGCGCTCAAAGACAGAGCGGAATTGCTGTGTCGGGGTGATGTTGTTCATATGTTACTCCTGATAGCGGCCCACGACGATGCAGCTGTTCTGCCCGCCGAAGCCCATGGCGTTTGAAATGGCGGCGTCGACGGATTTGGAGAGCGGCGCGGGGCCGGTGAGATGCAGCGGGCAGGCGGGATCCTGCTCCGTGAGGCCGAGGCTCGGCGGAAGGAGGCCGGTACGGATGGACTGCACGCAGGCGATGACCTCCGTCAGGCCGCCGGCGCCCATCATGTGGCCGGTTGCGCCCTTGGTGGAGCTGACCGTAACAGGCAGGTCGCCGAAGACGGCGCGGATGGCGGCGGCCTCGGCAATGTCACCCTTGTGGGTGGCGGTACCGTGGGCGTTGAGATAGCCGATTTGCTCCGGCGCCAGGCCCGCGTCTGCCAGGGCGAGGCGGATGCAGGCGGCTGCACCTGCGCCGTCCGGTGCGGGGGAGACGGGATGGGAGGCATCGGTGGTATTGGCCGCGCCAAGCAGGCGGGCGAGAATGGCTGCGCCGCGCGATTTGGCCGAGGATTCGGTTTCCAGAATCAGCGCGCCGCCGCCCTCGCCCGCGACAAAGCCATTGCGGGCAAGGTCGAACGGGCGGCTCTCACCCGTGGGCGAGAGGGCACCGATGCGGTCGAGGCTCTGCAGGAAGGCCGGGCAGAGCGAGGCTTCGCCGGCGAGGACGACAACGGCGTCGGCCATGCCGCTGCGCAGAAGCAGCAGGGCGGTGAGGATTGCGTCGCCGCCGGAGGAGCAGGCCGTGCTGACGGTGAGGCTCGGGCCGGTGATTTGATGCTCGATGGAGAAATGGCAGGCCGCGAGGTTGCCCATGCAGCGCGTGAGGAGTTTGGGGTCGGCCGAGCGGCCCTGGGCGAGGCGGGACTGCGTGCGGGTGATGGCGTTCATGCCGGCGAGCGCCGTGCCCATCACAAGCCCCACACGGCCGGAGCCGGTCAGGCTGCTTTGGCTGAAAGCTTCCACGGCGGCGGCATAGGCATATTGCTGGTAGGGCTCGAGGTCGAGGGCCAGGCGCGTGGGCATGAAGTCCTTCGGATGGAAGTCGCGCACCTCGGCCGCGCGGCGGATGGGCTGATCGGCAGCGTCGAACTGCGTGATTTCGCCGATGCCGCAGCGGCCGGAGAGGAGATTTTGCCAATAGGCGTCTACGCCGACGCCGACGGGCGTGACGGCACCCATGCCGGTGATGACAATGGAGTCCATCTCAGCCCTCCCATTTCCGGAAGGCAAGGCAGGCGTTATGCCCGCCGAAGCCGAGGGAGGAGGAGAGGGCAACGTCGAAGGCAGCATGCTTTGCGGTCAGCGGCGTGTAGTCGAGATCGCAGTCGGGATCCGGCTCGGTCAGGCCGATGGTGGGAGGCGCAATGCCGTCCCGCAGGGCCAGCACGGAGGCGATGGCCTCGGCACCGCCCGCCGCGCCGAGCATATGGCCGGTCATGGACTTGGTGGAGCTGACGGTAATCCTGCGCGCGCGGTCTTCGCCGAGCGCTTTTTTGATGGCGAGGGTTTCGATGCGGTCATTCATGGGGGTACCGGTGCCATGGGCGTTGAAGTAGACGCGGTCGGTGTCCAGACCGGTTTCGCGCCAGGCGTCGGCGATGGCGCGGGCACTCTCGGCAGCGGTGGGATCGGGGGAAGTCATGTGGTAGGCGTCGCAGGTGGAGCCGTAGCCGGTCAGCTCGGCGTAGATCGCCGCGCCGCGCTGCTTGGCGTGCTCCAGCTCCTCGAGGACAAGCACGCCTGCGCCTTCGCCCATGACGAAGCCCGCGCGGCGGCGGTCAAACGGCAGAGAGGCGGTGAGGGGGTCTTCCGAGGGGGACAGGGCCTGCATATTGGCAAAGCCCGCCGCGGCAAGGGCATTGACCGTTGCCTCGGCACCGCCGGCGATCATGGCGTCGGCATAGCCGTGGCGGATGAGGCGCAGGGCCTCGCCGATGGCGTTGGTGCCGGAGGCGCAGGCCGTGACCATGGGCATGGCCGGGCCGTGGCAATGGAAGCGCATGGCGATCATACTCGAGGCCATATTCGGGATCATCATGGGGATGAAATACGGGGAGACGCGGCGCGGGCCGCGGTTTAAGAGCTTGGAATGCTCGGCCATAAACGTGGCGATGCCGCCGATGCCGCTGCCGAGATAGACGCCGAGGCGTTCAGAGTCGACGGTGCCTTCGATGCCGCTGTCGGCGACGGCCTGGCAGGCCGCGGCCATGGCGAAGTGAGTATAGATGTCGCTGTGCATGACGTCGAGCTTTTCCATGTACTGCCGGGGGTCGAAATCGCGCACCTCGGCGGCGAGTTTGACGGGGTAGTCTGCGGCGTCGAACCTGGTGATGGGGCCGATGCCGCACGTTCCGGCGCACAGGGCGCTCCAGAAGGCGGCGACGTCGTTGCCGACGGGGCTGATGACGCCGAGGCCGGTGACTGCTACTCGTTTCATAGGGTACCTCCGATGGGGGCAAGCAGGGAACGGATGCGGGCATGGATGTCCGGCTGCTTGCGTTTCATGTGGATGGGGAGCCATTTTTGGGCGTCCATAAAGCAATGCTCGCTTGTGCCAGTGGCAAGAAGTGTGCCGCCGGCGCTTCGCACCTCATAGGAAAAGTCGAGACGGACGCCGTTGTAGGCGATGGGAGCGGCGGTAATTTCGATCCAGTCATCATAGCGGGTGGGCTGGCGGAACTGGCAGGAGACGCTGACGACCGGGATCATGACGCCGTTTCGCTCCAGGTCGGAATAGACGATGCCGTTTTGACGGAGATAGTCGGTACGGGCCTCTTCAAACCAGCGGATATAGTTGGAATGATGGACGATGCCCATGCGGTCGGTCTCATAATACTGTACCTGACGGCGGTAGGGGGCGGTCATAGGCGCACCTCCGGGATGAAGCGGCGATAGCGGGCATAGCGCTCGGCAAGGAGCTCCGCGTCCGGCTTGGCCGCGAGCGCATCCAGCTCATGCAGGAGGCCCTGGGCAAGCTTTTCGTAGAATTCCGGTGTGCCGAGGTCCGCTTCGGGGATGATCTGCTCCACCACGCCGAGGGCGAGTGCGTCGGGCGCGGTGAGCTTGAGCTGCTCGGCGGCCTGCTCGGCCTTGGCGGCGTCTTTCCAGAGGATGGTGGCGCAGCCTTCGGGCGAGATGACGGAATAGACGGCGTTTTCCAACATCCAGACGCGGTCGCCCGCGGCAAGGGCCAGCGCGCCGCCGCTGCCGCCTTCGCCGATGAGGACGGAGACAATGGGCGTTTTGAGCGTGCTCATGGTGGTCAGGCATTCGGCGATGGCCTGGCCCTCGCCGCGCTCTTCCGCACCGACGTTGCAGGCTGCGCCGGAGGTGTCGACAAAGCAGACAACGGGGCGGCGGAATTTTTCGGCCTGGCGCATCAGGCGCAGTGCCTTGCGGTAGCCCTCGGGCTGCGGCGCGCCGAAGCCGCGCTGGATGCGCTCTTTGGCGGTATGGCCCTTTTCAATGGCGATCACCGTGACGGGCCGGCCGCCGAGCCAGGCGAGGCCGCCGAGAATGGCGGGGTCATCGGCGTAGCGGCGGTCGCCGTGGAGCTCGAAAAAGCCGGTAAAGACGCCGGAGAGATAATCCGCGCCGGTGGGGCGTTTGGCGCCACGGGCGATTTTGACACGGTCATAGGCAGTCGGCATGGGTACCTCCTTCGTGCATGGCAAGCAGCTGGGCGATGGTCTCGCGCTGGCGGGCGCGGGGAATGATGGCATCGACAAAGCCGTGGGCAAGCATGCTCTCCGCCTTCTGGAAGCCCTTGGGGAGCGGCTTTTTCGTCGTCTGCTCGACAACGCGCGCGCCGGCGAAGCCGATGCCCGCGCCGGGCTCGGCGAGGATGACGTCGGCCTCCATCGCAAAGCTCGCGGTGACGCCACCCATGGTGGGGTCGGTGAGCAGGGCGAGATAGAACAGGCCGGCGTCGGAATGCCGCTGGACGGCGGCGCTGGTCTTGGCCATCTGCATGAGCGAGACGAGCCCCTCCTGCATGCGCGCGCCGCCGGAGACGGTGACGCCGAGGACGGGAAGGCGGTGCGACTGGGCATATTCAAAGGTGCGGGCGATCTTTTCGCCGACGGCAGCGCCCATGCTGCCCATCATGAAGTAGGGCTCCATCAAAAAAAGCGCGCACTCGTGCCCGGCAATTTTCGCGCTGCCGCAGACGACGGCCTCCGGCTCCTTGCTGGAGGCGCGGACCGTCTCGATTTTTTCCGCGTAGTTGGGGAAGTGCAGCGGGTCGCCGGTGGGGACGTCGGCGAAGAGCTCGGTGAAGCTCTCGCGGTCGGTCAGGTAGTGCAGGCGCTGGCGGGCGCTCATGCGGAAATGGTAGCCGCAGGGGCAGGTATTATAATTGCCCCAGAGGGTGCTGATCGGGATGTCCCGATGGCAGTTGGGGCAGGTTTTTTCCGGCTCACTGGCGTCGGACTGAATGAGGATACTGCGGCCGCCGGACTCCAGCTCGTTTTTCGGCTGGAAGAGAAAATTCAGAAAGGGCATCAGAAGTCCTCCATCATGGTCAGATCATAGCGGCCCGAGGAAAAGCGCGGGTCGGAGATGATACGCAGCTGTTCGGCAATGTTGGTCTCGACGCCGTCTATGACCAGTTCACAGAGCGCGGCGCGCATTTTGCGCAGCGCCTCCTCGCGGGTGGCGGCATAGACAATGAGCTTGCCGACGAGCGGGTCGTAGAACGGGGAGATGGAGACGCCCTGCACGAGGTAGGTATCGAAGCGGACAAAGGGGCCGCCGGGGATGTGCAGGAGCGAAACCGTGCCGGGGGCGAGGGCGTTGATGCGGCACTCGAGCACGGCGCCGCGCATGGGAAGGTCGGTCTGCGAAAAGGGCAGGCTGACGCCTGCCGCGGTGCGGATTTGCCACTTGACCAGGTCGACCAGAGTCAAAAGCTCACTGACGGCATGCTCGACCTGAAGGCGGACGTTCATTTCCATGAACCAGAGATTCCCGTTCGGGTCGCAGAGAAATTCGAGCGTGCCGACGCCGGTATAGCCGATGGCACGGACGGCGTCTGCCACGGCGCGGAAGAGGGCCTCGCGCGCAGCAGGCAGGATCGCGGGGGAGGGGGACTCTTCGAGGAGCTTCTGGTGGCGGCGCTGGACGGAGCAGTCGCGCTCGCCGAGGCAGACGACGCGGCCTTCCTCGTCGGCGAGAATCTGTACCTCGATATGCCGCGCGGGATGGACGTATTTTTCAAGATAAACGGCTCCGTCGCCGAAGGCGGCTTCGCTCTCGGCCACGGCCAGAGGGTAGGCCTGAAGAAGCTCACCGCGGGAATGGATGACGCGGATGCCGCGTCCGCCGCCGCCGGAGCGGGCCTTGAGCATGACGGGGTAGCCGATGGAGCCGGCCTGGTCGACGGCGTCTTCCGCAGAGGTGAGCACGCCGGTGCCGGGGATGGGGCGCAGGGCCGTTTGGGCGAAGGTCTGCTTGGTCAGCGCTTTATCGCTGAGGCGGGCCATACAGTCGGCATCGGGACCGATGAAGGCGATGCCGTTTTTCCGGCAGGCTGCGGCAAAGTCGGCATTTTCCGACAAAAAACCGTAGCCAGGATGGATGGCCTGCGCGCCGGTGAGCAGCGCGGCAGACAAAATCCGCTCCTGGCAGAGATAGCTGTCTTTGGGCGCGGCGGGGCCGATGCAGACGCTCTCATCCGCGAGGGCAACGTGCAGGGCGTCGCGGTCCGCCTCGGAATAGACGGCGACGGAGGCAATGCCCATCTCCTTGCAGGCGCGAATGATGCGAACGGCGATTTCGCCGCGGTTGGCAATCAGAATTTTAGAAAACATGGGATTTCTCCATCAGTGCGAAGGAAAACTCGGCCTTGACGGCGAGCTTTTCGCCGACGTAGCCGCTGCCCTCGGCAAAAAAAAAGGGGCGCCTGGCCTTCGTGATGCGGCAGTGCGTCTCGAAGAGGTCGCCAGGGAGGACGGGGGCGCGGAAGCGGACGTTGTTGAGGCCGGTATAGAGCGGCTGAAGATCCTCCGTCATTTCACTTTGCAGCAGCACGCAGACGGACTGCGCCAGGATCTCACAGAGCATCACGCCGGGGACGATGGGGTTTCCGGGGAAATGGCCCTTTAAAAACCAGGCGTCCTCGGGGATGCGAAAAAAGCCGTGGGCCTCGTCGCCCTCGCGCTCGACGCGGTCGAGCAGGAGCATGCCGTCCCGGTGGGGAAGAATGGTCATCAGTGCTTCACGGTCCATGTCAGTCCTCCTCGATGCGGAACAGGGGCGTGCCATACTCGACGCTCTGGCCGCTTTTGGCGCAGAGCTCGACGATGATACCGTCCTGCTCGGCGGTAATTTCGTTCATGAGCTTCATGGCTTCGATGATGCAGAGCGTATCGCCTTTTTTGATATGGGCGCCGGGCTTGACATAGGGCTCGGCGTCTTCGGCGGGGGCGGCGTAGTAGATCCCGACCATGGGGGAACGGATCTCTGCGCTGCCGGAGAGCGCTGCAGGTGCGGGGGCAGGCGCGGCAGGGGCCGGGGAGGCAGGGGCGGGCGCGCCTGCACGCTCGAGGCGGACAACGCCGAGGTTTTCCTTGACCTCGAGGCCGGTCAGGCCGAGCTCCTGCATGAGCTTTGCATATTTGCGAATTTCTGCTTCGTTCATTGTTTCACCTCATTCTCTGGTGATCTAGATGGCGACGCCACCATCAACGCACAGCACCTGTCCGGTGATATAGTCCGACTGGGCCAGGAAGGCCACGGCGTCCGCAATTTCCTCGGGGCGCGCCATGCGGCCAAGCGGCACGGCGGCGCGGAGCTGCTCGTCCGTGAGGGCGAGGGCGGCGGTCATATCCGTCGCGACAAATCCGGGTGCGACGGCGTTGCAGGTGATGCCCTTGGGGGCCAGCTCCCGCGCGACGGACTTCGTCAGGCCGATGACGCCCGCCTTGGAGGCGGAATAGTTGGCCTGGCCGGCGTTGCCGGCGACGCCCGCGACGGAACTGAGATTCACGATACGGCCGTGGCCCGTGCGCAGGAACAGGCGCGAACAATGGCGGATCATGTTGAAGGTGCCTTTGAGGTTGGTGGCAATCACGGCGTCGAAATCCGCCTCACGCATGGCGGCGACGAGGCCGTCGCGCGTGATGCCGGCGCTGTTGACGAGAATGTCCACACTGCCAAGCTCCGCCTTGACGGCGGCAACGGTCTGCTTGACGGCGTCAAAATCGGCCACATCGCACTGGTAGGCGCGGGCGCGGACGCCGAGCGCCTGGCACGCGGTGCAGACCTCGTGCGCTTTTTCAGCGTTGCCGGCGTAGATGACGGCGATATCGGCCCCGAGCGCGGCCAGCTTTTTGGCGCAGGCCGCGCCGATGCCGCGCGAGGCGCCGGTGATGAGCGCTACGTTTCCTGTCAGCATGGGGCGACCTCCTGTAGGAGCTTTTCAAAATCTTCGGTCTTTTCTGCCGCGAACGTGCGGACGGAGGCGTCCGTCTTCGCAATCAGGCCGCAGAGCGTCCGGCCCGGGCCGAGCTCGAGGAAGGTATCGGCCCCGGCGGCGATCATGGCGCGGACCGAGTCTTCCCAGAGGACGGGATGGTCGATCTGCCCGGCAAGCATCCCGGCGACGTCGGCCCCGTAGGGCTGCGCCGTGCGGTTGGCATAGACGGGGAGCGCGGGCACGCTCAGCTTCGCGGCGGCAAGATCTGCCGCGAACGCCGTTGCGGCTTCTGCCATAAACGGCGAATGGAAGCCGCCGCGTACCTTCAGCGGGATGGCGCGGCCTCCGGCGGCCTTGACGGCAGCGAGGAAGGCGGGCATCCGCTCCGCCACGGCGGAGACGGTGATCTGGCCGGGGCAGTTGAAGTTGACGGGGTAGACCTCGGCAAAGTCCGCGCAGAGGGCGCGGACGGCGTCTGGCGTGAGCTTCAGCACGGCGGCCATCGCGGTATCGCGGGCCTCGGCGGCTTTTTGCATGTGTTCCGCGCGGCGGCAGACGAGCGAGAAGCCGGTTTCAAAGTCCATCGCGCCGGCAAAGGTCAGCGCGGCCAGCTCACCCAGGGAAAAACCGGCGGCCAGGTCGGCCGGAATGCCGGCTTCGCGCAGCGCGGCGGCTGCCGCCAGCTCGACGGCGAACATGCAGGGCTGCGTGTTTTTGGTTTCGCAGAGCTCCTCCATCGAGGCGGCAAAGCACTGCTCCGACGTGCCGGGGCGGAGGGCATCCGCCGCTGCGAAAACATCGCGCGCGGCGGGGGAACGGGCTGCCAGTTCGCGGCCCATGCCGGGGTACTGCGCGCCCTGGCCGGAGAAGACGAAGGCTATTTTACCCATTTCGCAGCTCCTCTCAGGATGGGCTCGGCCTGCTCGACGACGCTGCGGACGATATTCGCCGCGGGCTCGATTTTTGTGACCATGGCTGCGATCTGGCCGGAGAGAAAGCAGCCTTCTTCCAGGTTGCCGTCCTGCACGGCCTTGCGCAGCGCGCCGACACCGAGCTGCTCGAGCTCGTCATCGGGCATGGCGCTGTATTCGGCCTTGCTGTAGTTCCGGGCGAAGGCGGTGCGGAGGCTGCGCACGGGATGGCCGAGGCGTTTGCCGGTGACCATGGTGGCGAGGTCGCCCGCCTTGACGATCTTTTCTTTATAAGCAGGATGGATATTGCACTCCTCGGCAGAGAGGAAGCGCGTGCCCATCTGGACACCGCAGGCACCGAGCATCACGGCGGCGGCAAAGCCGCGGCCGTCCGCGATGCCGCCTGCAGCCAGGACCGGAAGCGTGGTCGCGTCGCAGACCAGGGGGACGAGCACCATGGTGGTCAGCTCGCCGACATGGCCGCCGCTCTCGCCGCCCTCGGCAATGAGGGCTGAGGCGCCGAGGCGGGTCATGAGCTTCGCCATGGCGACGGAGGCGACGACCGGGATGACCTTGATCCCGGCGTCCTTCCAGAGCTGCATGTATTTTGAGGGGTTACCCGCGCCGGTCGTCACGACGGCGACCTGCTCCTCTGCGGCCACCTGCGCGACCTCATCGGCAAAGG
The DNA here is from genome assembly GCA_900555665.1 of uncultured Eubacteriales bacterium. Classification (GTDB taxonomy): domain Bacteria; phylum Bacillota; class Clostridia; order Oscillospirales; family Oscillospiraceae; genus CAG-170. The sequence goes on from USLX01000017.1 coordinate 10,922, forward strand.
GGCTCATGAGCATGATGTTGACGCCGAAGGGCTTTTCGGTCAGGGATTTGGCAATCTGGATCTGCTGGCGTACGGAATCGGCCGGGGCGTTGCCGGCGGCCACGATGCCGAGGCCGCCGCCGTTTGACACGGCTGCGGCCAGCTTGCCGTCGGCAATCCATGCCATGCCGCCCTGGAAGACGGGATAGCGGATGCCGAGCAGATCGCAAAGTTCGGTATGGATCATGGCTTATTCTGCGTGGGCGACGACGTAGTCGACCAGCTCGCCGACGGTCTCGACCTTCTGGGACAGCTCAACTTCCACGCCGATCTTGTCTTCGAGGTTCATGAGCATTTCAACGGTATCGAGGGAGTCGATGCCGACATCCTGGAAGCGGGTGTCGCGGGTGACTTCGGCGGGATCGGTGTCGTTACGCTCGGCGATGAGCTCGGCAATGGCCTGAAAAACTTTATCTGACATGGGATGTTCCTCCAAAATAGTATTTGGTTATCATCGATAATGAAATGAGAATAGTTATCGATGATAACTATTCCACAAAAATAATGTAGTTATCAATGATAACTACGATAACCAGTCCCTATTATAGCATTATTTCCTGGTTAGTCAAGCGCAGAATGTGCGGCGGGAGCCGAAATTTGAGTTGACGGAGGGGATAAAATTGCGTAAAATAGATAAAAAATGATCGCGGGAGAGGGGTAAATGGAAGTTCAACAGAATGATGTAGTGACCGGCACGCGCGAACGGCTGATTTTGGCGGGGGTGGAGGAGCTGAACGCCTACGGGGTGCAGCATTTTTCCACACGGCGTGTGGCGAAGGCGTGCGGCGTTTCCTGTGCGGCGCCGTATAAGCATTTTAAAGATACGCATGCATTTATCGCGGAAATTCTTGGCTATATCAACCGGCAGTATGATGCGGAACAGCATGTTTTGCTGGAGAAGTACAAGGATGCAAGCGCACGGGAGCAGCTGGTGCAGGTCAGCTTGCACTATATTCGCTTTCTTACGGAGCATCCGGCGTTCCGACGGATCGTGATGCAGAATTTTCAGAATTGCGACGAGGAATACCGCGTGCTGCGAGGGCAGATGAGCATCAAGACCTACGAGGTGGTGTCGCGGTACTGCGCGGAGGTGAAGATGTCGCCGGAGGTACGGAAGCGGAAGACATTTATCGTGCGTGCCATCATCTACAGCGCGGCGCTGTTTTTTGACAACGGCGAGCTGGAGTACAACGAGGAGAATATGGAGCAGGTGCGGGCGCTGTTGGAGCGCGAGTTTGATCTGCCGTAAAATAAAATGCCCCGCCCCGGGAGGGGCGGGGTGATCTGTTTTGGGGCGAAGGGAGATTTTGGTGCATCCCGGCCCTCTCCGCCCCAGTGGGCGCACTGGGGCACCTGCCCGGAGGGGGAGGCTTTCCCGCTGCGGCGGGGGCTTCCCCAGTCTGCGCGGGGCGCAGACAGGCCCGTGTCTGACGCAGAGGGGGCCTTTTGGAAGAGTTCGGGAAGATGCACGGGATTGCTACACCAGCCGGGCGCGCTTACTTCGCAATGACGCTTCTGTTTGGGGCTGTTGTGGGCCCTCTCAGGCGCTGCACGACAGCTCCCTGGAGGGGGAGATCATTTGCGGGCGGCGGGCGTCTTTAGTCTTCGGGGACGAACATGCAGGCGCAGTAGCCGGGGTGGGGCTGGTAGCAGTAGATGGTGAGGCTTTTGCCGAGCGTGGAGCTGTAGTCGTGCAGGGTATGGCAGGTGCCGTTGAGGGCGACGTCGGCATAGCTGACGAGCCATTTGCGGTCGCCGTCCGGGAAGACCTCGTAGAACGAACGGCCCAGCATCTGCGCAAGCGGCACGTCCTCAAGTTTGGCCATCATGGGATTGCAATAACGGAAGATGAAGTCGACACCGTGGCCTGCGGCATCGAACGTGAGCTCGATGAGGCAGAAGGCGAGGGGGTAGGCGTCCATCAGGGTGCATTTTTCCAGCAGCGACATCGGCGGAATGGTCCCGGTTTTCGGCGGGACAAGGGGCATCAGCTCTTGCCGGAGCAGCTTGTGTTCGCGCAGGTGGCGCTGGCGGCCCTGGAAGGTACGGCCGTCGGTCATGGTATACACGCCGCTGCGGCTGATGTCGGCGATCTGATCCTTACGGACGGTGACGCCCTTGCAGATATTGACGAAGACGTCCTGATCCAGCCAGGCGCGGATCTCTTTCTGCGGGATGCTGGTGGTGACAACGCTGCCGTCGATCATGTGCAGCGCGGTGCGCTGATCCTCTCGCGTCAGGTACAGTAATTGTTCCGGCTCAATTTGATTGCGGGCGAAAAACCGGGCAATGTCTCTCATGATGAGGACTCCTTTTTCCTGTTCTTTTGTGCTTTCTTTCTCTTTTGGGTTATCCGTGAAAAATTCAAAAAACTGTCCTTAATATAGCACCTTTTTCGCACTTATGCAAGGAGAAAAACAGAGGACTGCATCTTTGCGGCGCCGAATTGGGCGGTGCGGCGGATCCCGCGCAGATGTTCCGGACCAAGATGGAGCTCGGCGCGGAGTATGGCATGGCCGGAAGCCCCTATGCCGTGGATCGGGACGGAGATGGGAGAGGTTTGGGGTGGTATGCGCAGGAGGCTGCGTTCTCCGGCTATGTGGTTGGCAGGCGTGCAGACGAGGCTGCGGAGAGGAAGACAGAAACCGTGGAAGGCTATGAGGTGACGGCGGACGAGGCGCTGCTCTCCGCCGGGGACACCATTGGGATCAGACCCCTTTGCACCGCGACGGCGCAGGCCGACGTGAATGCACGTTGAGGAGATAAAAATGGAACAGAAGTTGAAAATCAGGAAGCATGCGGCGCTGCGGAGAGCGGCAAAGTGGATGCTGTGTCTGGCGGTGGCGGCCGGGACGCTCGGCGCGCTGGTGGGCTGCCGGGCCGGGACGAGCGGGGCACAGCCGCGCGGAGCGGCGTATTTTACCTTTTTTGATACGGTCACGAATCTTTACAGCTATGCCGGGGACAGCGAGCAGGACTTTGCAGACAACTGCCGGACGGTGGAAACAGTGCTGGAGACGTATCACAGGCTGTTTGACATCTATCATGAATATGAGGGAGTCACGAATCTGGCGACGCTGAACGCGAATGCCGGGGGAGAGGCTCTCGAGGTCGCCCCGGCGCTGACGGAATTTCTGGTTTATGCGAAGGAAATGTATGAGGCGACCGGGGGCGAGATGAATGTGATGATGGGGGCGGTGCTGCGGCTGTGGCACGATTGCCGCGAGCAGGCCCAGGAGGAGCCGGGCAGCGCACAGATCCCGGGCAGCGAGGAGCTGGCGCGGGCGGCGGAGCACACGGACATCGAGGCACTGGAAATTGATGCGGCGCACAATCTGGTGCGGATCCGCGACCCGGAGGCGTCGCTGGATGTGGGCGCGCTGGCCAAGGGCTATGCCGCGGAGCGCGCGGCGCAGCGGCTCATCGAAGCCGGAGCGGACGGCTACGTTTTGGATGTGGGCGGCAATCTGCGGATGATCGGCCACAAGGCGGGGGGCGGCAGCTGGGTCACGGGGATCAAGGATCCGAAGGATCCGGAGCGCTATGCCGCGCGGTATCGTCTGGCGGACACATCCTGCGTGACCTCGGGAAACTATGAACGGTTTTTTACGGTGGACGGCGTCCGGTATCACCACATCATCGACCGGGACACGGCAATGCCCGCGGCGTATTTTTCGTCCGTCACCGTGATTACCCCGGACAGCGGTTTGGCCGATGCGCTGTCGACGGCGCTGTTTTGCATGCCCTATGAGGACGGGCTGGCGCTGGCGGAGGCGTTTGGGAACGTGGAGGTTCTGTGGATTTTGCCGGATGGCAGCCAATATCAGACGCCGGGGCTGAAAGGACTGGCGTCTTAGCGGGCAGTATGATAAAATCATGGAGGAACTGCATTGAGGAAGGACCTTTCCTCTCTGCATCTGCCACACAACAAGAACACCGCCGGCTGTGCGCCGGTACGACTGGAGGGAGTGCGCGAGGCCGTGCTGCCGATGAAGATGCATTCCGGGTACGACGCTGAGATTGTGGTTCAGGTGGGCGAGGTGGTGACGCTCGTCTGCGCGCTCGTTCGCGAGGCACGGGGCAGCGCCACGATCCGGGGGCGGCCGGCTGCGTTTTTGGAGTCGGTGAAGATCCCGATTCTGGCCGGAGCTTACGGCGGCGATCTGGTGATGGCCTTCGTACTGGCGGCGGTCCATGCAATCTGCGGGATGCGCGAAACGGAGGAGGAAACATGAATGCGAATGTGATTTTTGGCATGTTGCTGGCCGGGATTCTGTCCAGCAACTATGCCGTTTTGCACTTCCCCGGCACGGGGGTGGTGCCGGCCAACGCGCGGCCGGCCCGGCAGTCGCTGGCGCTGGGGCTGGGCACGACGGCGGTGATGGTGCTGGCAGGCCTCGTTTGCTGGCCTGTGAATGCCTGCCTGCTGGGTGGGGCGGATGATTTCCGGATTTTGGCGTTTATGGCGCGGATGGTGCTGAACTTTTGAGTATGGGAAAACGGGACAGGCTCCTGATCGGGGGCATTTTGGTATTGGCGCTGGTGCTGGCGGGAGTATGGCTCCTGCTGCGCCGGAGCGGAGGCTATGTGGTGGTTCGCGTTGACGGCGCGGAAACCGCCCGGTACAGCCTGAGCGAGGAAGGGACATATGCCCTGAACGGCGGCAGCAATGTGCTGCGCATCGAAGACGGCACGGCCTGGCTCACAGACGCCGACTGCCCGGACCGATTGTGTGTGAAGCAGGGGAAGGTTCGGTATGACGGGCAGACGATCACCTGTCTGCCCAACCGGCTGACCGTGACGGTATATAGCGGAGAAGAGGACGGCGTGGATCTGGCCATGAGGTAGGAGGACGCGATGAAGGCAAAAAAAGCAGCCCTGTTGGGGCTTTCCATCACGCTGGCGCTGGTACTCTCGTTTGTGGAGAGCCAGATTCCGGTGTTTACGACGGTTCCGGGGATGAAGGTGGGACTGCCGAACCTGGTGATGGTGTTTTTGCTGTACCGGGTGGGGTGGAAGGAGACGGTGGCGGTCAGCCTGATTCGGGCGGGGCTGGTGGCGCTGCTGTTTGGAAATCTGCAGAGCCTGATATTCAGCCTGAGCGGGGCGGCATGCAGCCTGGCGGGGATGATTTTGCTGAAAAAGAGCGGACTCTTTTCACCGATTGCCGTGAGTGTGGCGGGCGGCGTGCTGCACAATGTGGGACAGATTGCTGCGGCCTGTTTTTGGACCGGAACGGTGCAGGTTGCGTATTATCTGCCGGTGCTGCTGGTGAGCGGCGTGTGCGCCGGGGTTGTGATCGGGCTGCTCGCGGGGCTGCTGCTCAAGCGGCTGGAGCGGGTGCACCTTTGAAAACCGGCAGAGAAGGAGCGGAAACAGGCGGCCGGGGAGGGGCGCCTTTTTTGTGGAGCGTGTGAAGAGGAGGAGAAAGGGAAGGAAAACGCCGGAGGGCTCTACCAGGTACCTTCGGCGACAGACCCCTCTGGTAACGGCTGAATCAATTGTCTGCGGTGATCGGCGGATCTTTTCCGCCAATCCTGCGGTTTGAAAATTTGAGCGGAACGGATCAGCGGAGGACGGTGCCATCCGCGAGAGTGATGGTATGGCCGTTAAAATTGATCGTGCCATTGTTGGTGAGGCTTGTGATGGTGCAGTCGCCGGTGAGCGTCCAGGTGCAGCCAGACTCGATGGTGATGACGGCATTTTCCGAGACGGCGGTACCGCCCCCGGTATTTTCCGCGATGTTGACGGTGCCGGTGAAGGTGCTGCCGTTTTTCAGGGTAAGGTTCAGAGACGAAATGGTATCGACGAGGATGCTGCCGTCGAGGGTCTGGGCGTCGGCAGTTGTCGTGATGGCGGAATCGGAGACGCTAACCGTCGTGCCGGAGCCGTAGCTGAAGACGCCGGGCTGGCCGTTTTCACCGTCGGGGGGTGTGCCGTCAGGCTTTTCGGGCGGCGTTTCGCCGTCAGCCATGGCGGGCGCTTCCCCTTCGGGAGGATCAGACGGCGTTTCGCTGGAGGTGTCGGCGGATGGATCGGACGAAGCGGGAGCGTCGGATGCGGCATCCGAGGCAGTCTGGCCGCAGGCCGCAAGGGAGAGCAGCATGACGGCTGCAAGGAAAATTGAAATAAGCTTTTTCATAAGATCAGCCGCCTGATTTCTTTGCTGTGCCTGCATCATAACGCTTGAGACTGGAAAGAAGCTGAAAAAAGTTGCAAACAATTTGCGCAGGTTGCGGCAGCAAAAGGCAGGGGCGTCCGAGCGGCACAGAAGCGGCCGATTGGGGCGGAAGATTGGATGGATTTTGCGGCTTTTTTGAGAAAAAAGCGCTCCCGGCGATGGCCGGGAGCGCGATTTTTATTGCTTCCATTTGCGGCAGCGGCGGGCCTTTTGGCGGCGGCGGTACGCAGATTGGAGTGTGAAGAAGAGGATGACGGCCACGACGGCGGCGATCGTCAGGACAAGGTAGAGCGTCGTATTGGCGTTCGACGTCTTGACGGACAGCCACAGGTCGTTCATCTGCTGCGTGGCCTCGATGCCAAGTTCGGCAAAGGATTCACTCCGTGCGAGCGTCTCGTCGTCGGGATAGGCGACGGGGTCGTTCACAAGATCCTCATCGAGGTATTCCTTCGCGGCGGTCTCGGGCGTGGAATAGCCGATGTAATCGAGGTTGGCGGCGGAGATGTCCGGGCGGCAGAGGAAGTTGATGAACGCCTCTGCGCCGGCTTTGTTCTGGCAGCCCTTTGGGATGCACATGGCATCGATGAAGATGTTGAAGCCCTCCTGCGGATGGCTGAAGCCAAGGTCGGGGTTTTCCTCGACCATGGTGAGATAGTCGCCCGCGTAGTAGGGGGCGGCCCAGGCCTCGCCGCGCTCCATCTTGTCGAAGATCTGGTCCATGACGTAGGCCTGCAGGACAGGGGACTGCGTGGCGAGCAGGTCGGCAGTGTTTTTCAGCTCCTGCTCGTCCTCGGTGTTGTAGCTGTAGCCGAGCATGTTCTCCGCGATGGCAAAGGCGTCGCGCGGGTTATCGAACATCAGGATCTTACCGGAATACTTGCTGTTCCAGAGGCAGGACCAGCTCTGTGCGTCTTCTTCGGAGATGTAGTTCGTGTTATAGATCAGGCCGACCGTGCCCCAGGTATAGGGGACGGAATAGGCGTTGTCCGGGTCATAAGCCTGATTGCGGAAGGCCTCGTCGATATACTGGTAGTTCGGGATGTTGTTAAAATCCAGCGGCTCGAGCATGTCCTCGGAGATGAGCTTGGCGATCATATAGTCTGAGGGGATGATGACGTCAAAGGTGGTGCCGCCGGTTTTGAGCTTGGTGTACATCGACTCGTTGGAGTCGAAGGTCAGGTAGTTGACCTTGATACCCGTTTCCTCTTCAAAGGCCGCGATGACGTCGAGGCAGTCATCGGTGCCGTCGGAGATATACTGGCCCCAGTTGTAGACGGTGATCTCGTCGGCCGCGGCATGGGCCGTTGTGGGCAGGAGGCCGACAAGCAGAAGCGCCGCGAGCAGGAGGGAAGCAAAGCGTTTTTTCATGCGCGTACCCTCCTTGTCTTGCCCCGGTTTTTGTCGGACTTCGCCTGGAGCAGGTTCATCACGGACATCAGGATGAGGATGGTGAGGAACATGAGCGTGAAAAGCGCATAGATCTTCGGCTGGATGGGCTTTTTCACATAGTTGTAGATCTCAACCGGGAGCGTGATGAAGCTGGAGCCGGTGACGAAGTACGAAATGACAAAGTCATCGAGGCTCATGGTGAAGGCCATGAGCGCGCCGGAGATGATGCCGGGCATGATCTCATGGATGACGACCTTGGTGAACGCCTGTGTGGGCGTGCAGCCGAGATCGAGCGCGGCTTCGACCAAGTCCTTGTCCATCTGCTGCAGCTTCGGCATGACGTTCAGAATGACGTAGGGGAGATTGAACGTGATGTGGGCGATGAGCAGCGTCCAGAAGCTCAGGATCGAGTTGATGCGGAGCATCGTGCCCGTGAAGGCAAAAAGCAGCGCGAGGGCGACGCCGGTGACGATATCGGGGTTGGTCATCGGGATATTCGTGAGCGTCATGACGGCGCTGCGAAGTTTGCCCTTCATCGAGTGGATGCCGACGGCGGCCATCGTGCCGACAACGGTCGCGATGGCGCTGGAGAGCACGGCGACGATCAGAGAGTTGCGCAGGAGCTTGAGAAGCGCGCCGTCGCGGAAGAGGTTGGCATACTGACGGAAGGTGAAGCCCTTGAAGGTGGCCACGTCCAGCCCCTCGTTGAACGAGGCGACGGCGAGGACGATCATCGGGATATAGAGGAAGATGAAGACCAGAACGGTCACAGTACGGTTAAAGTGTTTCATACCTTTGCCATGACCTCCTCATCCTCGTTTTCGCCGAAGTGGTTCATGATGGACACACAGACAAAGATCAGCACCATCAGGATCAGACTCATGGCCGCACCGAGATTGGGGTTATAGGCGGTCTTGAACTGGGACTCGATGACGTCGCCGATGAGGGTTGTGCCGGTGGAACCGAGCTTCTGCGAGATATAGAAGGTGGACACCGCCGGGACGAAGACCATCGTGATGCCGGACAGGATGCCCGGGCCGGAGAGCGGCAGGATGACCTTCGTGAAGACCTGCGCCGGCGTGCAGCCAAGGTCGCTCGCGGCCTCGATGAGGCGGCGGTCGATCTTCATGATGACCGTATAGAGCGGCAGGATCATGTACGGCAGGTAGTTATAGACCATGCCGAGGATGACGGCGCCGTTTGTCCGGATGAGCGGCAGGGGATTCAGGCCGATGGCGCGGATGAAATTGTTGATGATGCCGGTGTCCTCAAGCATGGCGACCCAGGCAAGCGTGCGCAGCAGGAAGCTCATGCACATGGGGAGCATAATGAGCATCTCCAAAAAGCGCTGCGTGAGCGGCTTGCACTGCGCGATGAAGTAGGCCACCGGGTAGCCGATGACGAGGCAGATGAGCGAGGCAAACAGGCTCAGCCAGATCGAGCGCAGGAAGATCGGAAGATAGGTGCCGATGCTGGCGAGGTTCGCGAGGGTGAACTGGCCGGTCATGGAGTCGGTCAGCGCGTAGTAGAAGACGATGCCGAGCGGGATGAGCGTAAAGAGCACCATCCAGACGATATACGGCGCGGCGAGGCATTTACTCTTCATCGGCTTCTTCCTCCGACGCATCGGCGATCTCATCATATTCCGCACTGTACGAGGAATAGTCGCCGTAGAGGCCGGAATATTCGCTCTTGTGCATGATATGGATGTCTTCGGGGTTCAGGCGGATGCCGATGAAGGAATCCACGGGGCAATAGTCCGTGGTCTGGATCAGCCATTTGAAGCCCTTGAAGTCGACAATGGTGTCGTAGTGGACGCCCTTGAAGGTGACAGAAGTGACGGTGCCGGTGAGGTGGCCCTGCTCGGGCGGGACGATGTCGATGTCCTCGGGACGGATGACGACGTCGACCGGTTCGTTCGGGGCGAAGCCCTTGTCCACGCACTGGAACTTGCGGCCGAAGAACTTGACCTGATAGTCCTCGAGCATGACGCCGTCGAGAATGTTGGACTCGCCGATGAAGTCGGCGACAAAGGCGTTTTTCGGCTCGTTATAGATGTCTTCGGGCGTGCCGATCTGCTGGATTTTGCCTTTGTCCATGACGACGATCGTGTCGGACATGGTAAGCGCCTCTTCCTGATCGTGCGTGACGTAGATGAAGGTGATGCCCATGCGCTGCTGGATGTTTTTTAGTTCGTTCTGCATATCCTTGCGGAGCCTGAGATCAAGCGCGCCGAGCGGCTCGTCGAGGAGCAGCACCTGCGGGCGGTTGACGAGGGCGCGGGCGATGGCCACACGCTGCTGCTGGCCGCCGGAGAGGCTTGTCACCTTGCGGTTTTCAAAGCCTTTGAGGCTGACGATCTCGAGCATTTCGGTGACGCGGTCGTCGATCTCGGCCTCCGGCAGCTTCGCCAGGCGCAGGCCGAAGGCGATATTGTCATAGACGTCGAGATGCGGGAACAGGGCGTATCGCTGGAAGACGGTATTGATCTTGCGTTTATACGCGGGCAGGTCGTTGATGCGCTGCCCGTTAAAAAACACATCACCGGACGTAGGCGTCAGAAAACCACCGATCATTCGTAATGTTGTAGTTTTTCCGCATCCACTGGGACCCAGCAATGTGAGAAATTCCTTATTGTTGATGTAAAGATTGATTCCATCGAGGACTGTAACGCCATCCTCGAACGTCATGGAAAGATTCGACAAGCGAATGAGCTTTTCCGACATTTATCATCCCCCGTTTCATGTTTAGTTTTCGGCAGAACTGGCAGATTGCAGCACACGGCCCGCTTGCATCTGTCCCGTGAGGCGGCAGAAAAATCCCCGGGAATCCGACAGGATTCCCTGCGGCTTTTCTTTGCCTCGCGGAAAATTTGCGGCAGTACGGCGCGGATGGTCAGGGCTGCCGTTTGGGTGGGTTTCTTCTGAATGACAGAAGAACAGTACATCCGGCGTTACGGATGTACTGTGATGAATCATATATGGAAAAGGGCGGAATGTCAATAAGAAATATGGATTTTCCGGACGAAATTTTGTGCAAGGGCGGGGAAGCGGTCAGGAGAAGTATTCCTGCACAAAATCGACGCGGTCTACGGTGAAAGTTTTGCCATTTAGGTACGAAAGGCAGCCGGCGTCGGTGGTGAACCGGAAGGTCAGTTTGTAGGAATAGAGGGCCTGATAGGTGCGGGCGGGGTCTTTGCCGAGCTTGCCGTATTTGCCGTCGCCGAGCAGGGGATGGCCGGCGGCGGCCATTTGTGCGCGGATCTGGTGGGTACGGCCGGTGACAAGCTCACACTCGACGAGGGAAAGACCGTTTTTTGTTTGCAGGGTACGGTAGAGCGTGCAGCAGGTCTTGGCGCCCTTCTGCGGCGTTTGGGTGACGTAGACGCGGTTTTTGACGGCGTCTTTAAAGAGGTAGCCCTCGAGTTTGCCGTCGCGCGGCTGAAGCGTGCCGTGGACGATGCAGAGATAGCGCTTGTCGATCTCGCGATCCTTGATCTTCTGGTTCAGAATGCGCAGCGCCTCGGCGGTCTTGGCAGCGATGACGATGCCGCCGGTATTGCGGTCGATGCGGTTGCAGAGCGCGGGCGTGAAGGCATGCTCCTCACGGGGGCGCCATTCGCGCTTGGCGTAGAGGTATGCTTGAATATGGTCGATGAGCGTTTTGCCGTATTCCGCGCCGTCGTGCGGGTGGACGGCCTGGCCGGGCTTTTTGTCGACAAGCAGGAGGTTTTCGTCCTCATATACAATATTTAATTTTGGTGCGGCGACGGTGAGATAGGCATTTTCCGGTTTGGGGGTTTCAAAAAACTCGTCGTTGATGTATAATTGCAGAAGATCCCCCTCGGAGAGGCGCGTGTCGCGCTCGGCCCGCTTGCCGTTGAGCTTGACGCGCTTGAGGCGGATATATTTCTGCGCCAGCGAGGCGGGGAGCAGGGGGACGGATTTGGCGAGGAAGCGGTCGAGCCGCTGGCCCGCGTCGTTTTTCGTGATCTGGAAGTCTTTCATGGCAGACACCCGGCGCTTTCTTGAGTTGATTTTTTGCTATTTTACCACGCGGGAGCGGGAATTGTAAAGCAGACAACAAAACACAAAAAAATTTGAAATTTTTTTGGAAAAAGTATTTGACTTCTTCGGCAGTTTTCGATATAATAGCATCCGCATGATTGTTGGATTGGAGGAGCCTATGCTGCTGGAACTTCGAAAGATTCTTGCAAATCCCGGCGCATCGGTTCCATTTGAAACAAGCCTGGATCTGCGGGACATGGCGTTCGGCTCCTGCCGGCCTGTGACAGAAGCGGTACTGGCAAAAGGCCAGGTTCGCAACACGGCGGGCGTGATGGAGCTTACGGGCGAGGTCACAACGACGCTGCACGCGGTCTGCGACCGGTGCACGACGGCGTTTACAAGGGCGGTGCGGTTTCCGTTTGAGGCCGTTTTGGTTTCGGACGAGGTGACGGACAGCTATGAAAACCCCTGGGTGTTCGAGCTGGTCGACGGCTGCGCCGATCTGGACGACATTGTGACAACGGCGTTTGTGCTGAACATGCCGAGCCAGCTGCTTTGCCGGCCGGACTGCAAGGGACTTTGCTTCCGCTGCGGCGCCAATCTCAATCTCGGGCCCTGCGACTGCAAGCCCGAACCGGACCCCAGATTTGCTGCGCTGCAGCAATTGCTGGATAAAATGTAGACAATATGCCGTGAGGCATTTAGGCCAAGGAGGTGTACAGCATGGCAGTACCCAAGAGAAAAGTATCCCGCGCGAGAAGAGATAAGAGACGCAGCTCCCACTGGAAACTGGCGATCCCCGGCGTCGTCGCTTGCCCGAAGTGCGGCGAGCCCCGCCTGCCTC